>NZ_JAMJPH010000028.1:0-188975 GCF_023554635.1 Nocardioides bruguierae | reverse complement strand
GCGGGACACCGTCCGCGACAAGCCTCCGGATCAGAGCCCAATCCTCCATCGAGATCACCCATCCAATCTGTCTGGGTGGCCCCGTTTTCGACCGTCGTTCTGGCCCCAGATTGGAGCGTCGTCGTCACGGGATCGCCCGCGGTCAGCGCCACGTCCAGGCGGGTGCGCTGCCGTGGGGTCAGGTGTTCCTCGCCGTGGCACAGCAGTCGGCGGATCTTGTACAGCGGATCGTCCTTGTGACCCCGTCGGCCCAGGGTGTCCTGTTGGACCCGCCGGCGGACCTCGTCGACGACACCGCTGCCCAACTTCACGACATGGAACGCGTCCAGGACGGCGACGGCGTCGGGCAGCTCGTCACGGATCGCGTTGGCCTAGCCGCGGAACGGGTCGAGTGCTGCCTGATCGATCCCGGCGATCCAAGGCGGCGTCACGGGTCTTGAGCCAACGCAGGGCCAAGGGAACGCCGAAACACGGAGCATCGGCCAGGTCGTGGACGCGGCGGCCGTGGCCGATCGCGACGAGCCCACAGTCCGGGCGCTCGGCCAGGTCGGAGTCGGACTCCACCGTTACCACCACACGGTCCAGGGAGCGGTCGACGTCGAGGACGTGGAGGCCATCGTCGCCCTGCAGGAGATTGGCGCGCGGACACCACCGGTGCCCGTCGCCGCACGTACAGTGCGTCATGTTCGAGGTCTTCAGCTATTCAGGTGCTTGGTCACTCCTGATCCTGAAGACCTCGACATCTTCTGCGCCAGTACGCCAAGCCGCAGCCCGCCTCGAGCATCACTAGGGAGGAGCACCTACCCACGCTTAGATCCGAAGAGCCGTCAATCCCCAAGAAGCGGCGCAGCTCTTCGGCGCCGTCGACTGAGACATGGTCGTCTGGGCGGATGAAGGTCGCAGGCGTCACGGTCACACGCTGCTCGTCCACTCCGACCTTGCCTTGGCCGGTGCGCTGCACGATTGGTCGGCGGCCGTTATGGACGTATCCGACCTTACGACTGACCGCCGCGCCTGCATCGAACATGGGTTCTATCTTGGTACGTGTCGGCCAACCGTCCCAAGAACGACCGCTGGCCACCGTGGCTAGACACCCGGTTCGTCATGGTCCGCAGTTTCGTGAGGCTGCGCCTATGGCGGGGCCTGAATTTCGACTGGAAAGGCCGCGGCCGCTCTCGCGGGGCCTTGTTCGTCCGATTCGACGACGCCGCTTTCCGAATACGACACCCAGCGGGACGCCGAGGCCGTGCTGCCGCGGACTGAGTTGAAGCGCCTTTTCGGGGTTTGCGAGACACGGGAGGGCGCCTCAATGCCCGCATCCAAGTTATTCAAGGCCAGACTATTGACAATGCATCGAGGTTCGTGGTCAGTTCAGCGCACCCAGTTGCCAGTGGCTGGTCTCAAACCCTTGGGACGGCTCTGGAGCGGGTACGAACCATTGATCGTGGCAGGGGTCATTTTCAATTCTCGGGGGTTCGATTGCATGTTCCCCATGAGTCGGTCGCGCCACAAGGACAGAGGCAGCAGCAAGTGATTAAGTTCAATTAAGATCGCAGCCGCGGCAGCATTCGTGGCCGCCGCCACCGTGACAGGACCGGCGTTGGCGTCTCAGGACATCCCGTGGACGTGGAACTCAGATGATCACGACGCCCAGGCAAACTTCAAGGCGTACGGCGAGGTCTACCACGGTAAGGGCTACGAGCCGGACAGCTACGTCGACTGGACGGGCCCCAGCGGCAGCGGGCGCTGGAACCTGGGCAAGAGCGGGAACCTGCAGAGCCTCAACTTCAGTTGGGCTGAGGGCAAGACTGTCAGCCTGAACGTCTGCCAGCAGCACAACTTGTACCCCGACGACTGCAGCGGAAAGAAGTACGGCGTTTCCTGAGTCCAGCTCAGGATGGTCCGGCACGGGTTCACCTCAAAGAGAGATCGAGTACATGCTTGCTGATGTGGTGGTGAAGGTGCGTGATCTCGCCGTGTCTCGGGGGGGTGTTCCCGTGCTGGGCGGCATTGACTTGGAGATCGCGGCGGCGGAGACGGTCGCCATCAGCGGTCCCAGCGGTTCGGGGAAGTCGACCTTGCTGGGCGCTCTGGCAGGGCTGGTCAAGCCCCACGATGGCGAGATCTGGATCGCCGGAGTACGGCAAGAGCCCTCTGATCGTCGGTGGGCTGCTACGCGTCTGCGAGAGATCGGAATCGTGTTCCAGAGCGACGAGTTTCTCCCTGAGCTGACGCTGACGGAGAACGTCTGCCTGCCGTCGATGCTGGGCGACCGCTCGACTCGCGTCGCCGACTATGCCGAGGCCGCAGATGAGCTACTTGCGCGGCTGGGCGTCGAGGGCCTTGGCGCAAGGCGTCCCTCGGAGGTGTCGGTTGGGCAGTTGCAGCGAGCGGCTGTAGCTCGTGCCGTACTCGGCCGACCCTCGATCATCCTGGCGGATGAGCCGACGTCCGCACTTGATCAGGCGGCTGCCCGTGACGCCCTTGGCCTTCTCCTGGGCCTGGCCAAGGAGGAGGGTGCAGCTGTTTGCATCGTCACCCACGACCCTGCCGTCGCGGCATTGTGTGACCGGCGGCTGCTTCTTCAGGACGGTCAACTGGTCCCCGTGCAGCACGCTCAGCCGGCCGCCCATGCGTGACGTCCGAGTCGCGGCCTGGCTGGTCCACAGGTTAGCGCTCCGCGGCCCAGGCGCCGGGTTGCCGGCGTTGCTGTTGGCCGTCGGCATGGCGGCGATCGTGTTGCTGGGTCTTACCTCGGTATCTGCCCTACAGGTGGCCGTCCGCCAGGACGACCGGGCGACCGACATCGCGGTGATGGTGGACCCAGCTCAGGCGGCGGGTGACGCGGACGACCTGCGCATCGTCGACCCGCGTACGACGAATGCGCGGCGGTGGGACGGCTACGGGATTAGGCGGGAGTACTACACGGCCGGAAGCTCGCAGCTGGTTGCGCCGGGCGTGCCCGCGATGCCAGGCCCGGACGAGTTCTACGCCTCTCCCGACCTGGTCGACCTCATGTCGTCGGACCCGACAGTCGGAGCCCTGTTCAGTTCAGAGCGACTCGTTGGCGAGATCAGTCCGGCCGGGCTTGTCCAGCCGCACGAGCTGCGTGCGATCCTGGGTGTCGACGCCGAGCGGAACCTGCTGATAAAGGTCGACGGATTCGGCGGGAAGCCGGCGCCAAGTGTGGCCGAGCGCGATCCCCAGACAGTGCTGAACCTCAGCGTCACCGCCTACGTCTTTGCCCTGGTGTGGATCCCGGCCGCCTTCTTCGTGGTTATCATCTCCCGGCTCGCCGCGTCGCGCCGCGAGCGGCGGGCGGCCGCGCTGCACCTGATCGGGTACCCGAGGTGGCGGATCCACCTCCTGCACTTCGTGGAGGCAGCCAGCATCTGCCTTCCGTCCACGATCTTTGCCGGCGTCCTCCATTGGGTCAGCACCCGCGGAGCCACGACGCTCCCGGGCACAACCTTCGGGTTCTTCTCCTCGGACGCGCAACTCTCCCTCACGACGTACATGGTCGTCTGCGCACCCCTGCTGCTCCTTGTCTGCTACGCGGTGTCGAGCGACCGCCGAACGCTCGGATTGGACCGGCGCACACGAGTCAAGCCGCAAAAGAACGCAGTGCCGCGCCTCGGGTCGGCGGCCCTGGCGGCCGGGTTCATGCTGCTGGCGCTGCCCTCGGCGGCATCACTCGACGGCGCCCTGACGCCACTAGCTCTCTGGGTCGGCATCGTGCTGTCCGCCGTCGGCATCGCCGTCGCAGGGCCCGCGTTGGTGATGGCCGCGCTCGCCGCACGCCTTGAGCACACAACCGCGCCTCGGTTGGTCGGCCGGCGGATGGCATCCGATCGCGTCACCACAGCGCTGCGGTTGGCGAGTGTCCTGAGCGTGATCATCGTATTGCTGCTCGGCAGCCAATCGTTCGCCTCCGTGCTCAACGGCGGCTCAGCGCAGGACTGGTCGCAGCGGCTGGAAGCACAGGGAAAGGTACCGGTCGTGGCGACCGACCTTTCCGGCGCGCTCACGCTGGAGGAGGTCTCCAGCGTCAGGCGCATGACCGGAGCTACCGAACTGAGCTCCGTGAAGGCGGACGGTGGGTTCGTAAGCGTCGTCTTCTCCTCGTGCGAACGACTGCGCGTGCTCACCGGTCGCCGGGACAATTCAGACTGTCCCGCAACTCACGGCCCGATGTGGCTGGGCGAGGCGCCAGCCGCAGATCGGCGTCACGAGATCGGCGACGAGCTGACCCTGCCATCAGGCGACAGAGTCCGGGTACCTGCCCCCACGGCAACGCTCGACCTACCAGGAATGCCCGACGCCTTTGCCGGCGCGCTCCTTGTGTCTACCGACGTCGCGCCCCAAGCGCGGCAAACCGACGGCGCCACCTTCTTCCTGCTCGCACCAGCAACCGAGGTGACCTCGGTCCTCGCCGCGCTGTCCTCCCTCGAGCCGACGCTCCAGCTCGACCTTGGTGCTCTCGACCGGCATAACCCCGACACCCAGGAGTATCCCGATCAGGTGGAGTGGCTAACGATCGGTGCGGTCGTCAGTCTCCTGCTCGGGTTTCTCTCCCTGCTTGTCGTGTCGCTCGGCGAGGCGCAAGAGCGTAGCCCGCGGATGCGCGCCCTGCGGGTGCTCGGCGCGTCAAGGAGCCAACTGTTCACCATGCACTTTTGGTGCGTGGCGGTCCCACTCGTGCTCGTCGGGTTCGCCGCCATCGTGGTGGGCTGGCTCGCGGCGCAGGCGATGCGGAACATCGATGACCGGGCGGACATCGACCCACAGCTCTACGGGCTCCTCGCACTTGCTGTGGGGCTGGGCGGTCTTGTCGTCTGCTTGGTGTCGTGGCGCTCTGTGACCAGGCCATCGCAGCGGGCCGGGTCATTCGGTGCCTAGCTTGGCTGCAAATCTCGCCCTGAAACCAGCCGTGGCACGAATGTCTGCGAGGCGTCGTCGTTGACCAGCGACGCCGCCCCGACGGTGAAGATCATGGACAGCAGCAGCGGAAGGAAGAGCTCCCTACCCACCAAGCTGGGGGGATTCCCAACAAAGCCCGCAACAGGTCGGTACCGACCACGAGGGTCTGCTGTACGGATTGGTGACATGGTTTGGCGCGCCGCCTGAGGTCGATCGTCATGCCCGCCGTTCTCGTGCCCTATCTGTGCCCGCGGTCTGGGCATTCGCGTGTTCGTGCTGGTGCCCGGTGGGGGAGTCGGGGTCTGTAAATTCCGTCGCGGCTGCTCCCTGTTCGAGTCGTTGCTGTTACCAGCTGGAGAGTGGGCTCGCGACAGGCGGGAAGTCCGGGTCAGGGGCCCGCTCGGCGTTGTACGACGGCACCCGGTTGATTCCGGCCGTGCCGGGCGCCGCATGCCCGACTGGTGCCCTGGGGCAGACCACACGGGAGCGGCATCAAACCTGGGGCTCGTCAGTTCTTGGCGGTCTGTCCGTCCAGCGATCCGCTCTGCCCATGGAAGCCCAACTGGGCGGCGCGGGTCACGATGGTGTCCCATCCGTCTTCAGCGGCAGCGATGGCTGCCGCGTTGTCGACCGCGAACCGCGACACGGCATCCAGTACCTCGTCGGAGTGCTCTTCGTAGACAGGCGAGCGGCAGGCCCAGTCCACCGACTCCACGTCGGCTTCCAGGCCGATGTAGGCGTTCCACGCGGAGCTGTAGGTGCTCGGCGGGTCGGTGGTCGATGGCGTGTCGCTGCCGGCCGGGGCGTGGCTTCCGAGGTACATCACCCAGGTGTCCGCCGTGAGATGATCCCCGTCTGGTGTAGCGATCTGGTCTGCCCTGTCGCGGAAGCACGAAGCGTAGGCCTCTGAGTCCCCGTACTTCGCGTCGAGTGCTGTGAGCATCGACCACCACTCGCTCCGCAGCTGAACGGCCTCAGATGGCGTGGACTGCTGAGATGTTGTGTCGTCCGAGGTTGGTGGGGTGCTCTTCACACAACCTTGAACTGCTACGGTCTCCGCCTCGGACAATTCTTCCGATCGCAGGTCCTCCTCCAGCCTGGAGGCGTCCACGACGTCCATCAGTGCATGGCTGTAGGAGCCCCCTTGGGGGTCGGTGAAGAAGACGCTGGTCCCCAGCGCGTTCGTTCGGGGGGCCAGGTTCCTGGTCGCCGACCAGTCCCACTGGGGGTAGCCGGCCTCGCTCATGCATTGGTCCATCGCTCCGTTGAGGGTCCACGCCTGGATCACTCCTGAGGCGTTTCGTTGCTCGACGGTGCCGTTGAATCGGGAGAACACGGCGTTCGCTTCGGTCTGCAGCTGGTCGGTGTCGGCCGATGAGTCACCGGCGCGAAGGGGGAGCGCATTGCTGCCCAGCACGTACGAGATGGACCCCACGACCGCAACCAAGGCTCCGACCGCCCCCGCCGCTACCTTCCGTCGGGCCGAGACCATGAGCATCCTCCCAAGCCGTATGCGGACATGACCTCTGGATGCTGGTGGCGGTCCGCCTGCCCAGTCGGAGGGCTCGGACCAGTAGCCGTCTCGGCCAGGGTCCGTCTCTCACCAAGTAGAACCGTGGGATTCAGTTTTCACGCCAGGCACCGTCAAAGCCAGTCTGACTAGACCTCGGTCGGACCGTGATGGGTCAGCGCCAAGAACCTAGCGGCGGATACTGCCAGAGGGTTCGCGGTCACCTCGACGCCTCGGCCGGCGGATGCGTCCCGGCATTCAGGTGACACGTTTGCGACACGTTTCCCGCAGAATCGACACGATTCTCCGCACTTTGTAGCAACGCGCTGCGCTCCGAGGTCTCGCGTTGCCACAGTTCAGATGCCCTGTCACTCCTTCATGAGTCGGACCGAACTGGTTTGTATCACCCCTCGACAGGTGAAGGGGTCTTCGGTTCGATTTCGCAAGACAGCCCTGAACTGCAGCGATGCAGGGAGGGGGTGTGAGCGTTCGGGAGCCTTCCGCCGACCGGTCCCGACCAGGGCGGTGGCGCCCCCGGGCTCAGGGGGTGGGCATGCCGCCGTTGACGTTGAGCGTCTCGCCGGTGGTGTAGCCCGACTCGGCCGAGGCGAGGTAGACGTAGGCGGGGGCGATCTCGGCGGGCTGACCGGCGCGGCCGATGGGGGTCTCCTGGCCGAACTCGGGCAGTGCCTCGGTGGGCTGTCCGCCGGCGGTCTGCAGTGGGGTCCAGAAGGGGCCGGGGGCGACGACGTTGACGCGGATGCCTCGCGGGGCGAGTTGCTGGGCGAGGGCCTTGCTCATGGTGTTGATGGCCATTTTGGTGGTGGCGTAGTCGACCAGGTGCGGCGCGGGGGAGTAGGCCTGGATGGAGCTGGTGTTGATGATGGAGGCGCCGGCGGGCAGGTAGGCCAGGGCTTCCTGGATGATCCAGAACAGGGCGTAGACGTTGGTCTTGAAGGTCTCGTCGAACTGCTCGGTGGTGAGGTCCACCAGTGCGGGCTGTTGTTGCTGCTTGCCGGCGACGTTGGCCAGCAGGTCGAGGCCGCCGAGTGCCTGGACGGCTTGGCGGACGGTGTGGCGTGCTTCGTCCTCGATGCTGATGTCGCCGGGCAGGAGGACGGCCTTGCGGCCGGCCTTCTCGACGAGCGCGGCGACGTCCTCGGCGTCCTTCTGCTCTGCGGGCAGGTAGGAGAGCGCCACGTCCGCGCCCTCGCGTGCGAACGCGATGGCGGCAGCACGGCCGATGCCGGAGTCGGCGCCGGTGACCAGCGCTCGCCGACCGGAGAGGCGCTCGGTGCCGCGGTAGGTGTCCTCGCCGTGGTCGGCGGGCGGGTCGAGCTCGGCGGCCAGGCCGGGCCCGTCCTGGTACTGCTCGGGGTAGCCGGTGGTCTTGTAGGCATCCACGGGACTGCGGAACGTGTACTGGTCGGTCATGGCCCACCTGTTCCCCGGACAGACGAGTCGATGACCACCCGTCAGGTGGGGTACGACGTGGCGCGGGGCACCTGTGTGGTCGTGCGGCGGGTCGCGGGCCTCAGGTGCGGTGCCTCAGGAGCAGTGCCTCAGGTGTGGTGCCGCAGCCAGGTCGTGGTCCCGGGCGGGAGTCCGCGGCTCTTGGGGGTGTCGGTCACCGGGGTGACAAGCAGTGTCGGAGCGGCCTCGAACGTCCACTTCAGGTGGTGGTAGACGCGTGAGAGGGTCTCGCTGCTCTCGACGAGCAGGAGGTGGTCGTCGATCCGGCGCAGCTCGCGCCAGGGGCCGTCGGTCTCGGAGTCCAGGGCGGGATCGAAGGGCTCGTCGGCCCAGGCGAGGTAGACGGTCACGGTGCTCGGAGTCTGGCCGGAGCCCGCTCAGGCCTGTGCGGTGGTGTCGTCGGTGCGGCGGAGGTGGTCGGGGCGGAAGCCGTGGTCGATGCCCCACAGCACTGCCTGCGTGCGGCTGGTGACGTCGATCTTGCGGAACATCGTGCGCAGGTAGGTCTTCACGGTGTTGACGCCGATGAACGCGCGGCGGCTGATCTCCTCGTTGGACAGGCCCTGGCAGAGCAGGGCGAGCACTTCTGCCTCGCGGGGGCTGAGTCCGACGTCGCGTCCCGGCCAGCGACCCGGCAACCCGCCTGGCCCTCCACCGGGCACGTCGCCGGCCATCTCGCTGGCTGTCTCGCCTGCCCCTTCGACGTCTTCGCCGGCTACGTCGGGCGTGGACATCACCACCATCTCGCCGGCGTGGATGCGTTCGAGGGCGTCGGCGAGAGCCTTGCCGTCCAGGTCCTTGCTCAGGTATCCCGCTGCCCCGGCGGACAGCGCCTGCTCGACCAGGTCGGCCGAGGTGTTCCAGCTGTAGATGACCAGGCGCGAGGCCGGGTCCGGTGCCGCTGCGGCCCGGTTCACGTCTCGGCCCTGGCGCTGGCCGAAGGTGTCGTAGAGGACGATGTCGGCCGCCGCTCGTGGCTGCTCCCGGCTCACCTCCTCCACGATCGTGATGCGGTCGGCGTAGGGCCGCAGGAGCCCCGCGACCCCGGCGACGACCAGGGCGAAGTCGTTGACGACGGAGACGCGGAGGGGAGAGGTGGTCACGTGTCGCATCCTGCCAAAGCAGAGCGGAGCCGCGCGGCGGGGATGAGTGCGTGGCCCGAAGGGGTGAGAGAGGTGTAGAGAGTTTGTGAATGGTGCATAGGTGTCGTGACCGCGGTGCCTGTCGGCGCTGCCCCGCACGTCGAGCAGGAGATCCGTCATGACCCTCACCGCCACCCTCGCCCCCGAGACCACGGTCGGTGCCGAGGTGATCGACCTTGATGCCTCACGTGGCCGTCGTCTGAGCGACGCCGACCGGTCGTCGTTGACCCAGCGCCTCCTGGAGCAGGCGGCGCAGACCGACGCGGCGTTCGAGCGGCAGGAGCTGCTGGCGCGCGTGGTGGAGCTGAACATGCGGGTCGCCGAGGCCGTCGCTCGTCGCTACGCGCGCAAGGGCATCCCGCTGGAGGACCTCACGCAGGTCGCCTACGTGGCGTTGATCCGCGCGGTGCGCGGATTCGAGCCCGAGCAGGGTCGGGACCTGTTGGCCTACGCCGTGCCCTCGATCACCGGGGAGATCCGCCGTCACTTCCGCGACCACGGCTGGACCATCCGCCCGCCGCGCGACGTGCAGCGCGCACACTCCCGCATCCTGCGGGCCCAGGCCTCTTTCGAGAAGCTGGACGAGGCCGGTATCGCCGGCCTGGCCGGCGAGGTCGAGGAGTCGGTCGACGTCGTCCGCGAGGCCTTGGCCGCGAGGCAGTGCTTCTCGCTACTGTCGCTGAATGCGCCCATGACCGGCCAGGAGGGCGGGGAGACCTTCGATGTCGCACCGGCCCGCGACCGCGACCGCGAGCAGTCCGAGGCCCGGTTGCTGCTGGCCCCCGTGTGGGCGACGCTCGCCCCGCGTGAGCAGGACGTCCTGCGCCTGCGGTTCGTCGAGGAAGCCTCGCAGCGGGAGATTGCCGAGCAGCTGGGCATGTCCCAGGTGCAGGTCTCCCGGCTGCTGCAGAAGCTCCTGGTGCAGATGCGCCAGCGACTCTCGCCCGCCGCCTGAACCACACGCCCCCGCGAGGCCTTCGGCGCCACCCAGGCAAGGCGGGGTGGAGGCCCCGGTTGCGTGGTGCTTCAGGGGGACAAGTACCGAACCGGGGCCGCCTGCCCGGGAGATGGGGGCCCGAGCCTCCACCAGGGAAGCATGAATCTCCTGACGCCGGATCAATCACTTCGGGTGAAACCGGCTCAGGACGTACCTCAGCGGTGCGTGCGCCGCCAGGCGCGTGTCTGGGTGCCGCCGGGGAACGTCAGCCGGAACTTGACGGTCGGCTGCCCGGGGTGGGAGACGCGCCGCAGGTGCCGGTCCATCACACGCGTCCCCGCGCTGAACGCTCGCAGCCCGCTCGCGCTCCACCCGCAGCCCGCTGCGCTGCAGCTGACCGTCATGGCGTTGGTGAAGGGACGCATCCGACGAGCCTGGGTCGGCCGTGGTGAGCGCAGCCCGCGACGAGACCCCTGCGGCTGCCCGGCTGCACGCCTGCGGGGCCGGCTTTCACCCCGATGAACGAATCTGGGAGCCGGGGTCACGGGCTATCCCGGAGGTGAGGCCCGAGGACGTCGGGCGCTCGTCGAGCCCTCGAGGAGGACGACGTGACCACCGTGGAGCGCACCGTGACCACGCAGACCCCGATCCAGCAGGTGTGGGACTACCTCTCGGACTTCACCACCAGCGAGCAGTGGGACCCGCCCTCGGTCTCGACCACGCGTGTCTCGGGCGACGGGGGCGTCGGCACGACCTACCACAACGTCTCCGAGCTGCTGGGCTCACGCACGGAGGTCGACTACGTGGTCTCGGCCTTCGACCGGCCGCACCGTCTCCAGCTCCAGGGCGACGCCGGTCCGCACCTGGCCCTGCAGGACACCATCACCCTGCGCGAGGCCGACGGCGGGGGGACCGAGGTCACCTACCACGCGGTCTTCGACACCGAGGGCGCGGCGAGCCTGCTGGCGCCCGTGCTGCCGGCGGGCCTGAAGCTCCTGGCGGACCGCGTGGCCGCCAGCCTCCAGGACCACCTGGACGCACTGTGACCGCCACGGACGGCACCCGCCTGGCCTACTTCGGGCGCCTGGAGATCACGTGGGACCGACCCCACGACGAGCCGGAGCAGTGGACCACCGCCATCGCCCGGTGGGCGGCCAGCCTCCTGCCCCTCCTGCCGCAGGGCCCGGTCCTCGACCTCGGCGACGGCGCCTGCCACGTGGGGCTGCTCGCGGTGGCCGGCACCCGCCGGTCCCTGGTCTGCCTGGCAGAGTCGGAGGGCGGGGAGGACGTGGCCCTCGCCAACGCGCGGCGCAACGGACTGGCCGAGCAGGTCACGGTCGTCGGCGCCCCGTCGGCGACGGACGATCGCGGGTACGCCCTCGTCCTCGGACCGGTCGGCGGCCCCGTGGCCCAGATCGCCGCCCTGCGCATCGCCGCCAGGTTCCTCGGCGAGGGCGGGGCCCTCCTCCTTCCCCTGACCGGCCACCCCTCCGAGGACACCGAGCTGCTGGCAAGAGCCCACGACCACGGCCTGACCGAGACCGAGCGCCGCGACCTGGAGAGCAACGGCGCCGTGCTCTTCCGCCGCAGCCGCGACGTCGAGGCCGGACTCAACGACCACGTCGTGGTCAGCACGCACGACTCGCGGTCGCCGGGCACCGTCCGACACGGCACCCACGTCCCGTCCCGAGCACCGTCCCACCCGCCGGCCACCGACGACACGCTGGAGGAGCACTGATGACCGACCCGCACCACGAGAGCCACCACACCGTCGTCCTCGACGTCGACGGCACGCTGGTCGACTCCGTCTACCTGCACGTCCACGCATGGGTGCGGGCGTTCCACGAGGTCGGCCTCACGGTCGCCTCGCACCGCATCCACGCCGCCATCGGCATGGGCGGGGACCGCATCGTCTCCCACCTGGCCGGTGAAGCCGCCGAGGCGAGCGTCGGCGACGAGGTGCGTCGACGTCACGACGACCTGTTCGACTCCGTCCTCGGCGACGTCCACCCCACGGCGGGCTGCCGGCGCCTCATGCAGGCCCTCGCCGACCGCGACTGCGAGCTGGTCGTGGCGAGCTCGGCCAACGCCGAGACCACCGACAGGCTCCTGGACATCGCAGGAATCTCGACACTGGTCTCCGCGGTGACCACGGCGGACGACGTCCCCGCGTCCAAGCCGCACCCCGCACCGGTCCAGCAGGCCCTGGACCAGGCGCAGGGGCGCGCGTTGATGATGCTGGGCGACGCCCCCTGGGACGGCCGGGCGGCGCGCGAGGCCGGGGTGGCGTTCGTGGGGCTGCGCACCGGGGGCTTCTCGGACGAGGCGCTGCGCCGTGTCGGGGCCTCCCACGTCTTCGACGACCCGGCCGAGATGCTCGAGCACCTGGACGAGGTCGTCGAGCGGCGCGCGGTCGTGCCCGGCTAGATCCAGCCGGCACCTGTGGCACCTACGTCAGGCGGCCCTCGGACGGCCGCGAAGAGAGGAGACGAGATGACTTTGCCTATCGCCGACTACGACAGGCTGCTGCTCGCACAGATCGAACGGCGTCTGGAGACGCTCGACCTCCGTGACGTGAACGCGTTGGAGGCGCACGAGCGTGGCTAGATGGCACGACCAGCCGCGCTGGACCTGCTGACCCAGCGACGTCGGCGCCTCTTGGCCTCCGACGCCCCGAACGCTCCCGAGGGCGACCGCTGAGCCCACGTCCACTCGCGGTGGCTGGCGCCCTAGCTGGCGCGGGTCTTCCTGGTCTGCCGCGGTCGGCTACCCGCTTCCCGCTCTCCGCCGGCGTGGGTCAGCCGAGCTGGTCCAGGCCGATGGCCAGCACCATGCCCAGCGCGGTGGCGAAGCCGGCCATGTAGGACTCCTCCTTGAAGGCCTGGGGGAACACCTCGGTGGCCAGGGACGCCACCACCGCACCGCCGGCGACGCAGCGGACCAGCCCTAGGGCGGTGCCGGGCACGCCGGCCAGCAGCAGGTTGCCGGCCAGCGCGCTGAGGGAGAGCAGGACGGCGGCGCCGGCCCACAGCGCCATCACCTGCCACCGTGAGCGCTGCTGAGTCATCTCCCGAGCACCCCCAGCGGCCTCGGACAGGTTGGAGAGGAAGATCGAGCCCGACAGGGAGGCGACCTGCAGGGGTCCTGCACCGATGAGCGCGACACCCAGCGCCAGGTTCTCCGGCACGCCGTCGAGGGTGATCGCTGCCAGCAGTCCACCGCCGCTGTTGCTGCCCAGCCTCCGGGCGACCAGCCGGTCCATTGCGACGAACACCCCCGCGCCTGCGAGCACGCAGCCGACGACTGCCCACAGCGGTGCGGTGCCGGTGGCCGGTTCCACCAGCTCCAGGACACTGGAGACGATCAGGGCGCCGCCGGCCAGGGCGATCACGAACCCTTCGACCCGCGGCGAGATCTTCCCCGACGCGCCCCAGCCGGCCCCGGCGATCAGCGCGGCCGAGACGACGGCGATGACAAGGACAGTCAGCAGCATGTGTGCACCTCCGCGACAGGACGTTGGAGGGTGCCCGCATCGACCTGCCTCACCCGGGCCATGTCCCGGGCGGTCAGGCTGAGTTCTTGCTTGTCAGGCACCTGTGATGTGCGCGATTCACTCCTTTGGAGCCATCTGTTCGGGCGAGCCCGAGGAGGGGGCCCGCGCAGCGCTGACCGGGTGGAAACATGCGTTTCATGGCGGCCGCTCCCCGGTGCACCACTCACGCAGCCGCGTGCGCGGGGAGCGGCGGCTCTACTTCTCGGTCGTGACGCGCGCCGATCCGCCGGCCTCGCTCCGAGGGGTGACATGACGCGGCGACGACCGGGCTAGCGTCCCTGCATGAGCCGAGACGGAGAGCACCTGGACAGCAACGAGACTCCCGAGGTCGAGCCCGACACGACGTCGGACCCCTCGCTGGACGACGAGAACGGCAGCGACTGGGCCGACGAGGGCGGGGCGACCGAGGAGGGCCCGGCGACGGACGAGGACGCGTCGTAGATCTGTCACGGGCGGACGTCGCGGTTCGGGTCGGCGGCCCACCGACCGGCTCGCTCAGTGGGCCTGCTGCGCGATGAGGGACTCCACGGGCGTCTGCTCTTGGTCGGCGTCGTGCGCCTCGACCGCGGGCGGGGCTGACAAGATCCCGAGGGTCTCGTCTGCACGGTGGCGAGGGTTTCGCTGGGCGAACGGCTCAGTGATTGCCTCAGATTTGTCCGGCGAATTTTCAGTGGGCTTCGCTCGGGCTCAGTACCTTTCCCGTCGCCATGAATACGATATGGAATGGTGGTCAGGAGCGATGGACGGCACAAAGTGGACTATGTTCAATGTCGGCACCGACGGCAATGGATCATACGTTATGGGACTGACTGCTAACGATGGGGCAAGGATTTACGAAACTGAAGTCATTGGCGACGTCATAGGGAACGTCGTTTGTGGCGGAGGTGTATATGCAGCTGTTGGAATCTGGGGGAATCCAAAGAAAGCCATGGGAACTAAGTTGATGGAGTATAGTCTCGCGAATTCAGAAATATCAGGCCAAGTTTCTGAGCGGCTCAATCTCCCTGCGGGTTCTCACGTAGTTAATCTGGCTTGTTGGCGCGGCCAAGTGGTCACGGTTGCAATGCGGAGGAACGCAACGATCATTGGCGTGCTCACTGGGCAAGGAGAGCGCAGGTGGCGCGCAGTTCGCAGTGACTTGGACTACGATGGTGACGATGACGTGGTCGGCGTTCGCGGATCAAATCTCCTCACCGCTTCCGCCTATGACGACGTGCGCTCGTTGAATCTGAGGACAGGAGGCGTTCACCTTGTGATTCCCAGCCCTTCGCCCGGCGATTTTCAAGCAGCTCTTGACCGCGGTCGACTGATCGCCTGGGTGGGCGATGACGACGGGCACTCATATGTCCGTTGGTACGACGTGAAGGACGGCCAGATGCTGGAGGAAATATCCGCGGACCGCGTATCGGAGTTTTTGTCTTCCGCGGACGAAGGGATCGATAGCGCTCCGGTCGCCATTCCCTAATGGAGTTGGGCTACCAGAAATCTCCCCTTGCGCGTCCGAGCCCTTCCTCGGAGGTGGCTGCCCTGTAGTAATGGGGTTGCTCGGCGCTAGCCAGTGGCCCGAGACGCGGCGCCGCGACTTTGCCAACGACCCCCGCAACCTGCTCACCGTCTCGGGCTCAGCGAACTCCAGCAAGAGCGACCACGGACCGAGGGAGTGGCTTCCCGTCAACGGTGCCTACAGGTGCCGCTACGCCGCGATCTACCTCCAGGTGGCGCACCACGTCCTGCCCATCACTGCGGCCGACCGGGCCGCCGTCATCGAGCTCGAGCCGAGCTGCAAGACGCGCCGACCCTGACTCGACGGTAGGTCCCTCACCAGCGTTAAGAGCCGGAGGCTTCAGACCCCGGCTACACCCTCGATTGGGATGAGCCGCTTGAAGGTGGCTGCGGCCTGCTCCTTCTCGGAGTGGGTGATCACGATCGTGGCGTCGACGTCGAGGACGACCACCTCGCCCAGGTCGACCCCAGCGACCCTGCTTGCGGGCAGACCTTCGGGGCGGGCGGCGAGCTGGGACCAGACATGACGACGGACCCGCGCCCTGGCGGTGTTGATCCTCTTGCGGCGGGCCGAGGTGACCTCATCGAGGGTGCGCCACACCGTCGGTGGTGAGGCGACCGGTCCCAGTGCGGTGGCCTGGTGGCGTAGGACGTCGATGTCGGCGATGGTCTCGCCGCCATCGGCGAGCATCACCGCCACGTCGGTCATCACCCGGCCGCGGTCGTGGACCGGGCTGAAACCGCGGCGGGCCATGGCCTTGGAGACTTCATCGGTCAGGCCGATCTTGTCGGCCAGTAGCCGGATCGCGATGCTGCCGGCGTGGGCGATGACGCCGACACCATCAGCGTTGACGGACAGAGCAGAGGACCACGACGTACGCTTCACCCACCGAGTGCTTCCTGCTGGACGACCTGGGACCTTCGACAAGTCCAAGTCTTCCCTGTTCAGGAAGTACTCCGGTGCTTCTACACCCGGCTCAGGCCGACGAGCCGTGAACGATCCGGGCTAACTCGTGGACACTTGTCCGTGTCACGTACCAGTGCCCTGGTCACGGAGGGCATATTGCTCTTCGTCCGCCGGCTGAAACTGTAAACCAACAAGGACGACGAAACGATGATCGTACGGTTCCTCGATAGCCCCTATGAACTCGAAGAGTCCGTCGAGGAACCACTGTGGCAACCGTTCGACCGGGTCGACGTGGTCTCCCCGGAGTCGGTGATAGGCGATGTCCCTGACAAAGGCGTCCCTTAGTCGAGTGGGCGAGATGACGAAGAGTCGCGAGCCGCTCTCGCCCCGCTGCTGGAACTGCAGACCACCCACTGCAGCGCGGTACATGCCGTACTTGCCCAACTCCCCCAGGAACTGAGCCCACAGCGTGCCTTCCGGGGCAACGGCGGAATCAGCCTGGACAATGGCCTGCGAAGGCAACTCCTGGCGCTCCTCCACTAGAATTGAACGCCCAAGCAGTAGCTTTTATTACGTGGAAACGCCGTCATGATCCGCACACCGGTCTTGCCGAGGAGCGCGACCACGTAACGAGTCACGGCTTCGCCGTTCGCGTTGGTGAAGTTGAACGGCTTCTCGTAGCAGAATCGGTTAGCGTTCTGAACGGTTCGTAAGGAAGGCTCAGACATCACCCATCGCAATGCCCAATGCATCCAGTTTCCCCACGTGGACCCTTGCCAAGATGCCAGTTTTGCAAACTGGGACTTGTGATATGCGCGTATATGCCGGATTCCGAAAGCCGCCTCCGACAACGGCTCCTCGCTGTCGCGGTCCTTCTTTCCGCAGTACATCCGAGCGTAAGTTCGCTCCATGCGGGAATGCGCCTTTTCCCGCGGATAGTCCTTGACGGTGGCATATCTGCTCTCTCCGTCGGTGCACACCCCGTCCCACCATGTACTGGCAGCACGCGATGCCACATCTGCGGGGAAGTAGACGCGTGCCCCGGACGCATCTAGAACATATGAGCGCGTCCCCGATACCCGGAAACTGGCTGGTAGGGTGACGCCTTCGAGGCTGAACGCGCTTTCGTCTGTCGTGATCGAGTCGGACTCAACAGCGGCGTCCGTGTCGAGAGTTAACGCCGGGCCTTCTGTCGGCGCCGCCGACGAGCCCGCAGCCGCGTGATCAGGGGCTGGAGAAGGTTTAGCAACGGCCGGATAGGTGGTAATCCCTAGGAGAACAAGGCTGAACAACGACACGACAAGGCGCCGAGGCAGCCAGTGGAACTTGGCGATCCCGGGCATGCTGGTTCCCCGCACGGCTAGGTGTTAGAGACTCCCTGAGTTATATGCCTGCTCAACGCTGGCCGTCAAGGTTGAGCGACGGAGTGGATGGGCCATCTCGCGGGGTACGCAACTCGCGACTCATTATCTCCCTCACCGACCACGGCGGCGCACCCTACGCAGCTTCTGCACGGCCCTTGAGGACCATCTCACGAGTGGGCGAGACACTCTCCAAGACCACAGCTCACACGCTGCGTCGCACGGTCGGAACTCTCATCGCCCACGAGGTGGGGCTCGACGCCGCACCGCCGAGCTGGCCCGGCACGGCTGCCCGCTCCGGTTGGTCCGGGACCAGCTCGGCCATTCCTTTGCCCGTCCCGGCGAGGTCGTGGAGCAGCGGCAGGGCAGATCCTCCGACTCGAGGTAGCGGTTGATCGCCGCGGCGTCACCGAGCAGCGCAATGCCGTCCCCGTCGTTGACCAGTGTGATCTCGTGCTCGATGACCGGCCTCCTCGTGACTTGATGGCGTCTCCGAATCGTAGGTGTCCCGCCCGGTTGTCGGGCGTGGCTGCCGGACTTTACCGCCAGAACCAGCCGCCTCGGGGTCGAGCTGGCTCACCGCGAGCCGCCTCGTTGCTGATGGCACCCGAGCTCTCAGGGGACGTACCGTCGAGCCGTGACCGAAGATGCAGAGAGCACGCCACCAAGCCGTCCGCACGGCCCAGCGTGGGACGTCGAGGTGACGATCGACGTCGGAACCCCCACCTACGTCACGCTCGCCGAGCAACTGCACGGCTGGGAGAGCAAGGTCTGGTGGGAGAACCTCGGCGACCTCCTGGGAGGCCGGCCCGGCTGGCACTGCGAGTTCACCAGCGAGGGGCTCCTGTGGTCCTTCGGTCCGCTCGGCTCGTCGTTGTTCAACCTCTCCGCACCTGAGAACCCCGACGACTACTCCTCGGGCGTCTACGAGGTGTTCGACTACGAGGCCGACACCACCCACCGGCTGGCCAGCACAGCCGATCTCCTGACCTGGCTCGAAGGCAACGAACATCGCCACGTTGACCACGTTCGCAGGATGAAGGGGCTCGCGTCGGCATTCGACTGGCGGGTACTCAAGAACCTCGGCGTCGAGCTGCGAGTCACCCACGACGGTTCGTCATACATCGGCACCTTCCCGTCGCTGCCCTTCGAGAGCGCCATGGAGACCGACTTCTTGACCCTTCTGACCCACGCTCGGCAAGCCGTCGCGCGAGCACACGACGCCCCCGAGGCGATCGCCGCCGACATCGACCTCGTCGTACGGCTGGACCCCCGCGCCTCCGCCGCACTATCGACGTAGGGGCGTGCCGACTTCTGGCATGCATCAGTTGCGGTTGAGGCCGTGGCGCCGCGAGTCGAGTGCGTGCTTCTAGATGATGGCGTTGTCGGTGATGAGCGGCCCGGTGTTCGTGATGCTTGTCATGCCTGGATCTGCTGCACGATGAGGGCGACTTCTTGGTCGGCTGCTTCGGTCGATGCCTTCCGGGCTCGAACGTGAAGTGCACCCGCTGGCCCAGACACACCAGGTCGTAGGTTCGACTTCTCCCGGGGGCGCCCGGGTCAGCCACATGCATCCTCGGCTCCTGCAACGATTCGGTGTGCAGAGCACGACCAGCCCTACGTCATGGTACAGCCCGTCGTGCTGCTCGTCGGCGCCCACCGGACCGCGTGGCAACACGGCTCGCTGGTCAGGGCGGGTCGGGAGGCGGGGAGGGGGACCGGACCGAGCGTCGCGCGGGCTCGGGTCGGGAGCCCGGGCGCAGCGACGAGACGAGGTCGTCGGCGTCCTCGGGGTGCACCGGACCGAACCAGGCGTCGTCGGGCTGCACGCAGACCACCGGCCCCCGGTTGCACGGCGAGAGGCAGGCGGTGTGGGTGAGCAGGACGTCGTCGTCCTCGAGGCCGCGGGCGACCATCGCGAGGACGATCGCCTCGGCGGTGCGGTCCGACCCGCGGGCCGTGCATCGCGGGCCGCGGCAGACCAACAGCTGGTGGCGGTGGCGAGGCGGTTCCTGCCAGGCCGGCGAGTCCAGGGCCCCGGCGTCGTCGGCGACGACCCGGCAGGCCCCGTCGGCGACGAGCGCCAGCACGCGCTCGAGCGTGTCGGGGGTCGGGCCCAGCGTGGGCGCAGCCAGGTGGACGACGGGAGCCGACAGCCCGCGGACCGACCGTTCGTCGAGCCACGCTGCGGCCACGCGTCCTGCCCAGGAGACCCCGGGCGCCAGCGACCCGAGCGAGACCCCGACGAGCAGGACGTCGGTGGGAGCGCCGGGGGCGTCGGCGAGGGAGTCCAGGACCATGTGCAGTGAGGGGGTGCCGACCTGCAGGAACGCCACGTGGGCACCGGTCGAGGCGGCCGCCTCGGCCAGCTGGTGGCGCTCCTCGACCTCCCGCACGGACAGTCCGACCAGCACCACGGTCGCGGCACCAGGAGGGGGAGACGTCACCCACCGATCCTGACTCATGACCCGGACGCAGGACCACGAGGGGGACCGGGCACGGCTCGGCGTCCCGGGTCGTGCCCTAGGGTGACGACACACGTCTCGTGGTGATCAGGAACCCGGTGCGACCTCACGGTCCATTCCGGGGCGGTTCCGCCACTGTGAGTCCCCGCCGCGAGGCCGGGACGTAGCCAGACACTGGCCACGGGACCTCCGTCGAGCAGGGGCGAGAACCCCGAGGAGAAACCCATGACCCGTGGCGTCCGGATCGCCCTCCTGTCCACCTCCGACACCGACCTGCTTTCCGCGCGGGCCAGCGATGCCGACTACGTGCTGGCGAACCCCTCGAGGCCCGGCCACCAGTCGATGGCCGAGACCCTCGACGGCTGCGACCTGGTCGTCGGCCGGCTCCTGGGCTCGGCCGAGGACCTCTGCTCCGGCTTCGAGAGGGTCAAGGCGTCCGGCACCCCCGTCGTCGTCCTCGGCGGCGAGCAGCAGCCCAGCGCCGAGCTGATGGAGATCTCCTCGGTTCCCCTGGGCGTCGCCGCGCAGGCCCACCGCTACCTCGCCGAGGGCGGCCCGGAGAACCTGCGTCAGCTGCACGCCTTCCTCTCCGACACCGTCCTGCTCACCGGTGAGGGGTTCGAGCCGCCGGCCGAGGTGCCGCAGTGGGGCTTCGCGGAGCGCCCGGCCGCGGTCGCCGTCCAGGGGGCGCAGGACCTGCCGCGCGTCGGCATCCTCTTCTACCGCGCGCACGAGGTGAGCGGTAACGCCGCGTTCGCGCACGCGCTCGCCGACGCCGTGGACGCGACCGGTCGAGCGGTCGGCGTCCCCGTCTTCGCGGGGTCCCTGCGCTCCGCGCCCGACGCGCTCTACGAGGCGCTCGGCACGCTCGACGCCGTGGTCGTGACCGTGCTCGCGGCCGGCGGCACCACCCCGGCCGAGGCACAGGCCGGGGGCGAGGACGACACGTGGGACGTCGCCCGGATGCGCGCGCTCGACGTCCCGGTGCTGCAGGGGCTCTGCCTGACCTCCAGCCGCGCCGAGTGGCTGGCCAACGACGACGGCGTGACCCCGCTGGACTCCGCCACCCAGGTGGCGATCCCCGAGTTCGACGGCCGGGTCATCACTGCCCCGTTCTCCTTCAAGGAGGTCGACGAGGACGGTCTGCCGCACTACGTCGCCGACCCCGAGCGCTGCGCCCGCGTCGCCGGGATCGCGGCCAACCACGCCCGGCTGCGGCGCCTCGCCCCCGCGCGACGGCGGCTCGGCCTCGTCCTCTCGGCCTACCCGACCAAGCACAGCCGGGTCGGCAACGCGGTCGGGCTCGACACGCCCGTCTCGACGGTCCGGCTGCTCCGCCGGCTCCGCGAGGAGGGCTACGACCTGGGCGCCGACAACGTCGTCACCGACGTCCTCGCCCTCGCCGAGACCGACGGCGACACCGCCGCAGGGGACGCGCTCATCCACGCGCTCATCGACGCCGGCGGCCAGGACGAGGAGTGGCTGACCACCGCCCAGCTCGGCGACGCCCACGTCCGGGTCCCGGGCGAGACGTACCGCCGCTGGGCCGCCGACCTCGACCCCGACCTGCTGGCCGGGATGGAGGCGGCCTGGGGTCCCGCGCCCGGCTCGCTCTTCGTCAACGACGACGGCGAGCTCGTGCTCGCCACCCTGCGCGCGGGCAACGTGGTGCTGCTGATTCAGCCGCCCCGCGGCTTCGGCGAGAACCCAGTCGCGATCTACCACGACCCGGACCTCGCGCCCTCCCACCACTACCTCGGCGCCTACCGCTGGCTCGAGGCCGAGGAGGCCGACGGCGGGTTCGGCGCCCACGCCCTCGTGCACCTCGGCAAGCACGGGTCGCTGGAGTGGCTGCCCGGCAAGAACGCGGCGCTCTCGGCGTCCTGCGCCACCGACGCCGCCCTGGGTGACCTGCCGCTGGTCTACCCGTTCCTCGTCAACGACCCCGGCGAGGGAGCGCAGGCCAAGCGCCGCGCGCACGCCACGATCGTCGACCACCTCGTGCCGCCGATGGCGCGCGCCGAGACCTACGGCGACATCGCCCGGCTGGAGCAGCTCCTGGACGAGCACGCCAACGTCGCCGCCATGGACCCGGCCAAGCTGCCCGCCGTCCGCGGGGAGATCTGGCAGCTCATGCACGCGGCCCAGATGCACCGCGACCTCGGCCTCGACGAGCGTCCGGACGACGAGGAGTTCGACGACTTCCTGCTCCACGTCGACGGCTGGCTCTGCGAGATCAAGGACGCCCAGATCCGCGACGGCCTGCACGTGCTCGGCCAGGCGCCCGACGGCGAGGCGCGGGTCAACCTCGTGCTCGCCATCCTGCGCGCCGCCCAGGTCTTCGGCGGCCGGCAGCACGCGGTACCGGGCCTGCGCGCGGCCCTCGGGCTCAAGGACGACGAGGCGACCGTCGTCGTGGACGAGGCCGAGCAGCGAGCCCGGGCGCTGGTCGAGGCCATGGAGGCGCACGGCTGGGAGCCCGCTGCCGCCGAGGGCCTGCACGACGACCCGGAGGTCGTCCGGGTGCTGCGCTTCGCGGCCACCGAGGTGGTGCCGAGGCTGGCTCGCACGACCGACGAGCTCGACGCCGTCCTGCACGCGCTCGAGGGCGGCTTCGTGCCCGCCGGGCCGTCCGGCTCCCCGTTGCGCGGCCTGGTCAACGTCCTGCCGACGGGGCGCAACTTCTACACGGTCGACCCGCGTGCGGTGCCCTCGCGACTGGCCTGGCAGACCGGCCAGGCGCTGGCCGAGTCGCTCGTCCGTCGTCATGTCGAGGACACCGGGGAGGTGCCGCGCTCGGTCGGCATCTCGGTGTGGGGCACCTCCGCGATGCGCACGTCGGGCGACGACGTGGCCGAGGTGCTCGCGCTGCTCGGCGTGCGCCCGGCCTGGGACGAGGCGTCGCGGCGCGTCACCGACCTCGTGCCCGTGCCGCTCGAGGAGCTCGGCCGCCCGCGCGTGGACGTGACGGTGCGGATCAGCGGGTTCTTCCGCGACGCGTTCCCGCACGTCGTGGCCATGCTGGACGACGCCGTCCGGCTCGTGGCGGGGCTCGAGGAGTCGGACGAGGACAACCCGGTGCGCGCGCACGTCGCCGCCGACCTCGCCGAGCACGGCGACGAACGGCGCGCGACGACCCGGATCTTCGGCTCCAAGCCCGGCTCGTACGGCGCGGGCGTCCTGCAGGTCGTCGAGTCCGGCGGGTGGCGTAGCGACGCCGACCTCGCCGAGGTCTACACGGCCTGGGGCGGCTTCGCCTACGGCCGCGGGCTGGACGGCCGCCCGGCCGCCGACGACATGCGCACGTCCTACCGGCGCATCCAGGTGGCGGCGAAGAACGTCGACACCCGCGAGCACGACATCGCCGACTCCGACGACTACTTCCAGTACCACGGCGGGATGGTCGCCACGGTCCGCGCGCTGACCGGCGCCGATCCCCGGGCCTACGTGGGCGACTCGACCAGTCCGGACGCCGTGCGCACCCGGACGCTGCAGGAGGAGACCAACCGCGTCTTCCGCGCCCGCGTGGTCAACCCGCGCTGGATCGCGGCCATGCAGCGGCACGGCTACAAGGGCGCCTTCGAGCTCGCCGCCACCGTCGACTACCTCTTCGGCTTCGACGCCACCGCCGGCGTCGTGCACGACTGGATGTACGAGGCGCTGGCGCAGGAGTACGTCCTGGACGAGACCAACCAGGCGTTCCTGCGACAGTCCAACCCGTGGGCGCTGCGCGGCATCGTCGAGCGGCTGCACGAGGCCGCCGAACGAGGTCTGTGGACCGAGCCGGACGCCGACCTGCTGGCCGCCATGCAGGCCGTCTACCTGGAGACCGAGGGCGACCTGGAGGACCGGGCGTGACCACCCCGCTCGCGCCTCCCCGCAGGGTCGCGGCGATCGGGATCGGGATGGGGCCGCAGCACCTGACGCCGCAGGCCGTCGCCGCGCTGCGGTCGGTGGACGTCGTCCTGGCCTTCGCCAAGCGCGAGGGCGACCCGCTGCTGGCCGTGCGCCGGGCCATCTGCGCGCGGCACGACGTGTCGCTGGTGGTCCTGGACGACCCCGAGCGCGACCGGAGCCCGGGGCTCGACGGGCCCGGTTACGCCGCCGCCGTGGACGCCTGGCACGCCGCGCGCGCAGCCGCCTGGGACGCCGCGCTCGACGAGCACGCCGGCGACGTCGGCGTCCTCGTCTGGGGCGACCCGAGCCTGTACGACTCCACCCTGCGGCTCCTGGACCGGATGGATCGGCCCGACCGCCCCTTGGCCGTCGAGGTGGTGCCCGGCATCTCCAGCCTGGTGCTGCTGGCCGCGCGACACCGGCTCGTCCTGCACGACGTCGGCGACCCGCTGCACGTCACGACTGCCCGGCGCCTGCCGGAGGCGTTGGCCCAGGGGCAGCGCAACGTCGTGGTGATGCTCAGCCGCACCGTCGACCTGGGCGGGCTCGGCGTCGACGACTGGACGATCTGGTGGGCCGCCAACCTCGGCGCCGACGGGGAGCGAGCCGTGGCCGGCCGGGTCGGCGACGTGCTGCCCGACATCGCCCGCGCCCGGCGGGAGGCCGACGCGGTCGATGGCTGGGTGATGGACCTCTACCTGCTCCGGGGCCCGGCATGAGCGCGACGCCCGGCGCGTGGACCGCGGCGTCCGGCAGGCGTGGGCACACGGTGCTCGCCGTCCCCGTGCCGGCGCTCGACGACTGGGTCCGCCGGCGGACGGCGCACCACGACGCCTCCTTCGTCTCCGTCGACCCGGACTTCTGCCACGCGCACGTGACGGTGCTGGCGCCCTGGGTCGCCGAGCCGGACGAGGAGCGGATGGAGCGTGTCGCCGGCCTCGTCGGCGCGGTGAGCACGTTCGAGCTTGTGCTGGAGCGGGTCGGGGTCTTCCCGGACGGGCTGCTCCACCTCGTCCCCGAGGACGACGGGCCGCTGCGCCGCCTGGGCCGGGTGCTGACGGCGGCGTTCCCCGAGACCCCGCCGTACGGCGGCAGGCACGCCGACCCGGTGCCGCACCTCACGCTGGAGCAGGCGGCCGACGGCGTGGACGCGGAGTGGGTGCGGGCCTCGCTGGGCACGCTGCTGCCGGTGAGGCACACCGTCGACCGGGTCGACCTGCAGTGGTGGGCCAACGACGACTGCCGGCTGCTGCGGACGTTCCCGCTCGCAGCCGTGCCGTCGCCGGCCTCCCCGCGCGGGACGGTGGACGCATGACCGGCCTCCTCGTCGCCGGCACCACCTCGGACGCCGGCAAGAGCACCGTCGTCACCGGGCTCTGCCGCGCGCTGGCCCGCCGCGGGGTGCGGGTGGCGCCCTTCAAGGCGCAGAACATGTCCAACAACTCGATGGTCGTGGACGCGCCCGGTGGCCTCGTCGTCCGGGGTGGGGACGACGACGGGCAGCCGCTCGGCGCCGAGATCGGCCGCGCGCAGTGGACCCAGGCCGTGGCCGCGCGGGCGGTGCCCGAGGTCGCGATGAACCCCGTGCTGCTCAAGCCCGGCGGCGACCGGCGCAGCCACGTCGTGCTCCTGGGGCAGCCTGGGGGAGACGTCGACTCGACCACCTGGGTCGAGGGACGTCGCCACCTGGCCGCCGCCGCCCACGCCGCGTACGCCGACCTCGCCTCCCGCCACGACCTCGTAATCGCCGAGGGTGCGGGCTCGCCCGCCGAGGTCAACCTGCGCTCCGGCGACTACGTGAACATGGGCCTGGCCCGCGCCTTCGACCTGCCGACCGTCGTCGTCGGCGACATCGACCGCGGCGGCGTGCTGGCCGCCTTCGTCGGCACCCGCGAGCTGCTCGACACCGAGGACCGCGCCCTGCTCGCGGGCTGGGTCGTCAACAAGTTCCGCGGGGACCTCGGCCTGCTGCAGCCGGGCCTGGACGTGCTCACCGAGCGCACGGGGCTGCCCGTCCACGGGGTGCTGCCCTGGCACCCGGACGTCTGGCTGGACTCCGAGGACACTCTCGACCTGGAGTCGCGACGGGCGACGGCGGGTGGGCGCCGGCGGGCCGCGGTGATCCGGTTCCCGCGGGTCTCCAACGTCACCGACGCCGACGCGCTCGGCCTCGAGCCCGACCTCGACGTCGTCCTGGCCTCCTCGCCGCGCGACCTGTCGGGCGCCGACCTCGTCGTGCTGCCCGGCACGCGGGCCACCCTCGAGGACCTCGCCTGGCTGCGCTCCCGCGGCCTCGACCGGGCCGTGCGCGAGCACGCCGCCGCGGGACGCCCGGTGCTCGGGATCTGCGGCGGCTGCCAGATGCTCGGCCGGACCATCGAGGACCCTCACGGCGTCGAGGGTGAGGCCGGCGCCCGGGTCGAGGGCCTCGGCCTGCTCGACGTCGTCACCGTCTTCGGCCCGGAGAAGGTGCTGCGGCGGCACGCGCCCGCCGGCTACGAGATCCACCACGGGCGGGTTACGGGCGACGCCTCGCTCGGGGACGACGGTCGACGGGAGTTCGTCTCCGCCTCCGGGCTGGTGACCGGCACGATGGTCCACGGCCGCCTCGAGGACGACGCCCACCGCTCCGCCTACCTCCGCGAGGTGCTCGGCGTGGAGTCGCGCGCGAGCTTCCCGGCAGCCCGGGAGCGGCGGATCGACGTGCTCGCGGACCTCGTCGAGGCCCACCTCGACGTCGACGGCCTGCTCGCGCTCGCCACCGACGGGCTCCGCGGGGCGCGGCCGTGAGGGTGCTGCTCCTCGGTGGCACCGGCGAGGCGCGCGCCCTGGCCGCCGCGCTGGTGGAACGGGGCGTCGACGTCGAGACCTCCCTCGCCGGACGGGTGGCCGACCCGGTCCTGCCCGTCGGCGGCCTGCGCGTCGGCGGCTTCGGCGGGGTGGACGGACTGGCGGCCCACGCGGACGCCTTCGACGCGGTCGTCGACGCCACCCACCCGTTCGCGGAGACGATCAGCGGCAACGCAGCGCGCGCGCTCGCGGAGCCCGGCTCGCCGCCCCTGCTCCGGCTGGCCCGCCCGGGGTGGAGCGAGCCCGCCGGGACGGGCGTGCGGCCGTGGGTGCGGGTGCCCGACCACGAGACGGCGGCGGCCGCCGTCCTGGGGCACGGGGAGCGACCGTTCCTCACGATCGGTCGCCAGCACCTGGCTGCGTTCACCGGTCCGCTGGCGCACCTCCCGGTGCTGGCCCGGGTCGTCGACGCCCCCGAGGTCGCGGTGCCGGGAGCCTGGACGCTGCTGCGCAGCCGCGGCCCCTACGAGCCCGCCGGCGAGCGGACGCTGCTGACGGAGCACCGCGTGGACGTCCTCGTCACGAAGGACTCCGGCGGGCCGCTGACCTGGCCGAAGATGCTGGCCGCGGCCGAGGCCGGCATCGCCTGCGTGGTCGTGGAGCGGCCCGCGCCGCCCGCCGGCGTCACCCTCGTCGAGGACGTCGCCGCAGCCGTGGCCTGGGTGTCGGCCCTGGCCGCGGAGACCGGCGAGGGGACGTCCGGTGCCTGATGGGTCGTGCGGTGGCGAGGCCCCACGCGGTGGCCGCAGCGAGCAGCGCGGCGCCCGCGTCGACCCGGCGCGCGAGGCGGCGGGCCCGGACCAGGTCGGGAGTGGCCGGCGGCGGGCCGTCGCCCAGCAGGTGCCGGTGCTCGGTGCGGGCGTCGTCCCCGGTGCCGTAGACCAGCGTGCCGCCGAGCCGGACGCCGAGCGCGCCCGCGAAGGCCGCCTCCACCGGCCCGGCGTTGGGACTGGGGTGGCCGGACGCGTCCCGCCGCCAGACCGCCGCGGCCTCGCGGGGGCTGCCCGCCTCGGTGGGGGCCAGGGCGGTCGCGAGCGCCGCGGTGACCCGGGCGCCGGGCAGGCCGAGGACGTCGTCGAGCCGGGCCGAGGCCCAGCCGAAGCGTCCGTGCCGGGCGCAGCGGTGGCCGACCATCGCGTCCAGGGTGTTGGCGGTGCGGTGGGCGACCAGGCCCGCGGGCCCGGCGAGAGCGCCCCAGACCAGCGAGCAGACCACCGCGTCCGAGGTGTTCTCGGCGACGGTCTCGACGCCCGCGCGAGCGACGCCGGCCTCGTCGAGGAACCGGGTGTCGCGGCCGACGACGCGGGCGACCTGGGTGCGGGCCGCCGGCAGGTCCCCGGCGACCAGGTGCCGCTCCACGGCCGCGACCTCGCGGTCGAGGCTGGTGCCGCCGAGCACGGTCCAGGTGGTCAGCGCGGTGAACGCGGCCCGGGGCACGGGGTGTCCATGCAGCGCGCGGTCGACCGCCCACGCGGCCGCCGTCGGCACGCCCACGAGCAGCGCGGTGTACGCCGTGCCGACGGCGCGGCTGTCGCGCCAGGCGGTGCGCTCCAGGCCGTTGCCGACGGCGCCGAACCAGGCCACCGGGTGGTGACGCTGCGGGTCGCCGAGGAGACGGTCCGTGGCCACGCCGAGCAGGATGCCGATCGCCCGGGCGCTCATGGGCGCCCTCTCTCGTCGCAGGAGGACGGATGAGCAGCAACCACCACGGCGCCGGCGGCGCCCGCCGCGTCCTGGTCACCGGCGGCGTCCGCTCGGGCAAGTCCCGGCACGCCGAGGAGCTCGTGCGCGGCTGGGCCGGCGACGGCCCGGCCGTCTACGTGGCGCCCGGCCCGACGGCCGCGGAGGACTCCGATCCCGACTGGGCCGCGCGGCTCGACGCGCACCGCCGTCGACGCCCGCCCGCCTGGACGACGGTGGAGACCCGCGACCTCGCGGGCGTGCTGGGTGGTGTGCGGGGTGCCGGCGAGCCGGTGCTCGTCGACTGCCTCGGCACGTGGGTGACCGGCGTCCTGGACGAGGAGCAGGCGTGGGACCGTCCGTCCGCCGCGCTCCTGGCACTGGTCGAGGCGCGCGTGGACGCGACGCTCGCCGCGCTGACGGCGACCGACCGACCGGTGCTGCTGGTGACGAACGAGGTGGGCCTCGGGGTGGTGCCCGAGCACCGGTCCGGCCGGGTCTTCCGGGACCTGCTCGGCACCGTCAACCAACGCCTCGCCACGGCGTGCGAGGAGGTGCACCTGGTGGTCGCCGGGCGCGTCCTGGTGCTCTGAGGCCGTCGGTCCCGGCCGAGCGCTCATGCCACGACCGCCGCGAGACCGACGAGCACGATCGCGCAGGACGCCTCGACGCAGGCGCCCAGGACGTCCCCGGTGATGCCGCCGAGGCGGGCGGTGCAGCGGCGGACCAGCAGGACCGAGGCCCCCGCGGCCACCGCGGTGACCACCAGTGGGCCGAGGGCACCGGACGGCCCGGCCGCGAGCGCGACCAGCGCGAGCAGCAGGGCCCCCAGCGTCCAGGAGCCGACGGCGGCGGCGACCGGCACGGTGCCCGCGACGCCCGCGCCGAGCCCCTCGGGCCGGGCGGACGGGACGGGTCGCGCGCAGCAGGTGGCGAGTGCGCAGCGAGGGACGAGGACGGCCAGGCCGACGAGCAGCCAGCCGTGCTCGGCGCGCGTCAGGGCCGCGACGCCGGCGGCCTGGAGACCGACCACGAGGACGGTGGCGAGGGTGCCCGCCGGTCCCGACGTCCCGGTGCGCATGACCGCCAGCGAGCGCTCGCGGTCGTAGGAGGCGGTGAGGCCGTCGGCCACGTCGGAGAGACCGTCCCAGTGCAGCGCCCGGGTGCCGAGCGCCAGGGCCGCGACGACGAGCAGGCCGATGGCCGGCGTCGGAAGGCCGAGCGCGCCGCCGACGAGGACGACCAGCGCCGCGAGCAGGCCCAGCGGCAGCACCGCGACGGGCGCGAGCAGCATCGCGAGGCCGGCGACGCGCGGGTCGAGCCGGGGGACGAGCGAGGCGCGGCTCGGCGGCGGCACGGGCACCGCGGAGAGGGTGCCGACGGCGAGGAGGAGGGCGTCCCGCACCGACCCCACCCGGGACGGGGTCGCTGCGGGTCTGCCGGTCACGGGAGGACGTCCCCCAGCAGCGCCGTGCCCGCGAGCAGGGCCACCGCGGAGCGGACGACCGGGACGGCCGCCACGGCCCCGCTGCCCTCGCCCAGCCGCAGGCCCAGGTCGAGCAGCGGCTCGAGCCCGAGCTTCTCCAGCGCCATCGACTGGGCCGGCTCCGTGGAGCGGTGACCGGCGGCGAACCATGCGGCCGCCCCCGGTGCGAGCGCGTCGGCGGTGAGGGCGCAGGCCACGGACATCAACCCGTCCAGCAGCACGGGGACGCCGAGGCCGGCCGCCTCGACGAGGAACCCGACGGCCGCCGCCAGGTCCGCGCTGCCGAGGGCGGCGAGGGTGGCGAACGGGTCGTCGTGGACGTCGAGGGTGCGGTCCAGCGCCGCTTGCACGACCGCGGTCTTGCGGGCCAGCCCCTCGTCGTCCACGCCGGTCCCGCGGCCGACGACCTGGTCGGCCGGCAGCCCGAGCCGGGCCGCGACGAGCGCCGCGGCCGGGGTGGTGTTGCCGATGCCCAGGTCGCCCGTCATGAGCAGGCGGCCGCCGGCGGCGACCTCCTCGCGGGCCACGACGCGGCCGGCCTCGAACGCGGCCGTGGCGTCGTCGTGGCTCAGCGCGTCGACCAGGTGGATGGCGCCGCTGCCGCGGGTGACCTTGTGGTCGCGCACCGCAGCGGGGGCGCCGTCGAGGTCGTCGTCCACGCCGACGTCGAGCACCCGGACGCTCACTCCGTGCGCGGCGGCGAGCGTCGAGACGCCGGACCGGCCGGCGACGACCAGGTGGACCATCGCGGGCGTGATCGCGGCGGGGTAGGCAGAGACGCCGTGGGCGCTCACGCCGTGGTCCCCGGCGAGGACGACGAGGCGCACCTCGCCGGGCCCGTCGAGCAGCGGCGGGGGCACCGACCCGAGGGCTGCGGAGGCCCAGACGGCGAGGTCGCCCAGCCGTCCGAGCGCGCCCGCGGGCGTGGCCAGGCCGGCCAGCCGGTCGGCCGCCAGGCCGGCGACCACCGGCTCCGGCGGGGCGACCGGCCCGAGCGGCCCGAGCAGTGCGGGGGAGGCGGTCACAGGCCGGCCGCCAGCTCGCGTCGTGCCGCGGCCCCGGACGCCTGCCGGTGCAGGGCGCCGACGGCGCCGGTGAGGGCCGTGCCGAGCACCGCCCACAGCGTGGCCAGGGTGACGAGCGAGGCGGTGCGGAACTCCCACAGCGTCGAGGCGGGGAAGTCGCCCACCTCGTCCACCGTCGGCATGACGGCGCCGACCGCGACGACGACCGCGAGGTAGCCCAGCGTGCAGGCGACGACGGCCGCGAAGGCGTCGTGCCGGCGAGCCAGGCGCACCGCGAGGACGACGGCGGCGACCGCCGCCACCAGCGAGATGCCGGCGAAGCCGAAGTAGCCGGCCGTCCGGATGCCGATGGTGTCGCCGGACCCGACGGCCGGCGGGTTGGCCGGGTACCTCCAGAACGGGACGAGGGCGAACGCGACGAAGCCGACCAGGCTGACGACCGCGGTGGACTGGGCGGGCGTCAGCGAGCCCGTCCGCCCGGCAGCGGCCGCCGCCGCGATCGCGACGAGGCCGCCGAGGGCGAGACCGGCGCAGACGGTGGCCAGGCCCAGCCCGACGGTGCTCTGGACGGACCGGGGGACGAGGGCGTCCTCGCCGTGGGAGTGCGAGTGCTCCTCGGTCGCGGCCGCGCCGGCCGTCTCCTCGGAGTCGTGGCTGTGCGTGTGCGTGCTCTCGGCGCTGGTCTCGGCGCTGGTCTCGAGTGCGATGGCTCGCTCGACCGAGGGCTCACCGACGGTCCACGCCACCGCGAAGGTGACGAGACCGGCGAGGAGCCCGGCGAGGAGCCCGCGGACCAGGAAGGCGCGGGCGGTCATGTCCGCGCCTCAGTGGCAGGGGTAGCCGAGCAGGTGACGGCCGTCGTGCACGAGCTCGTGCACGAAGGAGCCCGCCGGCAGCGAGACGGCGCCCTGGTCGGCACCGACGAAGAACAGCAGGAGGAGGCCGAGGAGACCGAGGAAGAAGGCCCAGGGGGCGAGCTCGCGGAGCGGGACCGCGACGGTCTCCGGGGCGAGTGCGGGGCCGGCGACGGTGGTGCCGGCGAGAGAGGTCGACTGCGACATGAGTCCTCCTCAGGGATGAGTGCGTCCCTGTTCGATGGGGTGGAAGCGGACCTTCGGGTCTGACTTCCGCCCCACTGGCCCCCGGTCGTGCCGGAGCCAGGAGGACGGTCACAGTAGCGCGACTGTGTCGGAATCCCACCGACTTCCTCGTGCCCGCCGAGGCAGCCTAGGGCACGACCGGGGCACGTGCCCACAGGGTCCTCCGTCCGGATGCCCTGGACGGTGCGTGAGGACCGGACCCCCGGGAGGCGCCCCCGGTGAGAGGCGTGGCGAGAGGTGTAGCGTGCTGTCCGCCAGCGACGGGAACCCGGTGAGAGTCCGGGACTGACGCGCAGCGGTGTGGGTGACGGGCCGGGCACGACGCCACTGGGGGAGACCCTGGGAAGGCGCCCGGTTCGAGTGATCCCGAGTCCGAAGACCTGCTGGTCCTTGCGGCACCCGCCGCGAGGTCGACTGAGGGCTTCGCGCACGAGCCCCGGACCTCCCGAGGAGCCTCGTGGTCACCCCTGCTGCACCCTCCGTACGCCCTGCCGGCACCACCCGGGTCCGGCGTGACCTCTGCCCGGCGGTGTCGCGGCCGTGGCCCGCCACCGACGGGCTCCTGGTCCGGCTGCGCCTCGTCGGCGGCCTGCTCCCCGCCCGCGCCCTGGGGTCGCTCGCGGAGGCGGCCGACCGCTTCGGTGACGGCGCCGTGCACCTCACCGGTCGCGCGAACCTGCAGGTCCGCGGACTGCCCGCCGGGAGGGAGGGCGGCCTGGCTCCGGCGGCCGACCGCGCGCTGCGGGCCACGGGACTGGTGCCTCACCCCGCGCACGAGCTGGCTCGCAACGTCCTGGTCTCGCCGCTGTCGGGCCTCGTCGGCGGACGCGCCGACCTGCGTCCCGTCGCCGCGGCGCTCGACGCGGCGATCGTGGCCGACCACGCCCTCGCGGCGCTGCCTGGCCGCTTCCTGCACGTCCTCGACGACGGGCGTGGCGACGTCCTCCCCCGGGGAGGAGACCTGAGCCTGGTGGCCCTCGACGACGTCCGGTGCCAGGTGCGCGCGGGCTCGACGTGGGGCCCGGTGGTCCCCTTGGACCGGGCCGCCGAGGTCCTGGTCGCGCTCGCCCGGGCGTTCCTGGAGTCCCGCGGGGACGGCCCCACGGCGCCCTGGCACGTCGACGAGCTGCCGGGCGGCGGCGCCGCGCTCGTGACCCCGTCCGCCCCCGACCCCCGGGCCGAGGTCGCGTCACCGCCGCTGCCGTTCGGCCCCGTCCGGGCGCGCGGCACCGGTGCCGTGGTGGTCGACCACGTGGAGGCGCCCGACGGCCTGCTGGACGCCGCGGCGGTCGGCGGGCTCGTCAGCCGTGGTGACGTCCTCGTGGTCACGCCCTGGCGGGGGGTCCTGGCGCCGCCGGGTCCGGCCCATCCGGCCGCCCGCTCGACGGAGGAGGACCGATGACGGCACGTACCGACGGCTCGAAAGGGCCGCAGGCCCCGACGCGACACTACGAGTACGCCACCAGTGGACCGGCGATCTACCTCGAGTCCTTCGCCACCATCCGCCGGGAGGCCGACCTGTCGCTGGTGCCGCCGTCGGCCGAGCGGCTGGCGGTGCGGATGGTGCACGGCTCGGGCCAGGTCGACCTCGTCCCGGACCTCGTCGTCCACCCCGACCTCGTCCCGGCCGCCCGCGCCGCGCTGGACGCCGGCGCGCCGGTCCTGTGCGACGCGCGGATGGTCGCGATGGGCGTCACCGCCTCTCGGCTGCCCGCCGAGAACGAGGTGCTCTGCCGGCTCACCGACCCGGCCGTCCCGGAGCTGGCCGCGCGGTGGGGCACGACCCGCAGTGCCGCAGCGGTCTCGCTGTGGGCGGACCGGCTCGAGGGGGCGGTGGTGGCCATCGGCAACGCCCCGACGGCGCTGTTCCACCTGCTGGAGATGCTCGTGGACGGCGCGCCCCGGCCGGCCGCGATCGTCGGCTGCCCGGTGGGCTTCATCGGCGCGGCGGAGTCCAAGCAGGCGCTGGTGGACCTGCGCGAGCAGCACGGCATCGACGTCCCCTTCGTGACGGTGCGGGGGCGCCGTGGCGGGTCGGCGATCGCGTCCTCGGCGGTCAACGCCCTGGCCCAGGAGGCCGAGTGAGCGCCCCCGGCTCCGGGGCGACGCCCGGGCCCGGCCGCCTCTGGGGCGTCGGCGTCGGACCGGGCGACCCCGAGCTCGTCACGCTCAAGGCCGCGCGGCTCATCGGGTCCGCGGACGTCGTCGCCTACCACTCGGGCGTCGGCAAGCCGTCGAACGCGCGGGCCGTCGCGGCCGACCTGATCCCGGCGTCCGCGACCGAGGAGTGCCTCACGTACCCGGTCACCACGGGCCGCACCGACCACCCGGGCGGCTACGCGGGCGCTCTGGAGGACTTCTACGTCGAGGCCGCCGGTCGCCTCGCGGCCCATCTCGAGGCAGGCCGCGACGTGGTGGTGCTCGCCGAGGGCGACCCGCTCTTCTACGGCTCGTTCATGTACCTGCACGACCGGCTCGCCGAGCGGTTCGAGACCACCGTCGTGCCTGGCGTGCCCGCGTTCGCGGCCGCCACCGCGACGGTGGCGTGGCCGCTGGTGAGGCAGACCGACGTCCTCGCCGTGCTGCCCGGCACCCTGCCCGAGGCGGAGCTCGCGCGCCGCCTGGCCGACACCGAGGGGGCGGTGATCATGAAGCTCGGCCGGACGTTCCCCGCCGTGCGTCGTGCGCTCGAGGCCGCCGGGCGGCTCGACCACGCGATGTACGTCGAGCGGGCCTCCACCGACGTCGAGCGGCGGATGCCCGTGCGGGACGTGGACCCCACCTCGGTGCCGTACTTCTCGATCATCGTCGTCACCGGCGACTCGCTGCACGGGGCCGGACGACGCCCCGCCACCGCGCCCGCCGCAGCGCCAGCGACCCCTGCCGAGCGGACCGGCGCGGACGTGGCCGAGCTGCTCGTCGTCGGCCTCGGCCCCGGCCCGGGCGGCTGGCTCACGGCGGAGGCCACCGCGGCTCTGGCGCAGGTCGACCACGTGGTCGGCTACGCGCCCTACGTGCACCGGGTGCCGCAGCGCGCCGGGCTGACCCGGCACGCGTCCGGCAACGGGGTGGAGATCGACCGCGCCCGCGCGGCCCTCGACCTCGCCCTGGCCGGTGAGCGGGTGGCGGTCGTGAGCGGTGGGGACGCCGGCGTCTTCGGCATGGCCACCGCCGTCCTGGAGGCCGCCGAGGACCCGTGCTACGCGTCCGTGCCCGTCCGGGTGCTCCCGGGGGTGAGCGCGATCCAGGCGGTCGCGGCCCGCGCCGGCGCGCCCATCGGCGGCGACTTCGCGGTGCTCTCCCTCTCCGACCGGCTCAAGCCCTGGGAGGTCGTCGAGCGGCGGCTGAGCGCGTTGTCCGAGGCCGACATGGTCGTCGGCATCTACAACCCGGCCTCGCGCAGCCGCACCGAGCAGGTGGTGCGGGCGCAGAAGCTGCTCCTGGAGCACCGCGACCCCGACACCGTCGTCGTGGTGGGGCGGGACGTTGGTCGGGCCGAGGAGTCCCTGGAGGTCACCACGCTCGGGGCGCTCGACGCGGAGGCGATCGACATGAAGTGCCTGCTGCTGGTCGGGGCGTCGCACACGCGCGTGGACGCGGCCGGCCGCGTCTGGACGCCGCGGTGGATCCGGTGAGGTGCGTGCGGTGACCGTGCACGTCGTCGGCGCCGGACCGGGCGCCGCGGACCTGCTGACGCTGCGGGCGGTGGGCCTGCTGGGCGTGGCCGACGTCGTCCTGTACCCGGGCACCTACCTGGACGAGGCGGTGCTCTCGCACTGTCGGTCGGGGGCGCGGCTGGTGGACACCGCCCGGCTCGACCTGGACGCGATCCTGGCGGTCATGACGGAGGCCCACGCCCGGGGGGAGGACGTGGTGCGGCTGGTGTCCGGGGACCCGTCGCTGTACTCCGCGCTGCACGAGCAGGCCGCACGGCTCGACGCGGCCGGCGTGCCGTGGGAGGTCGTGCCGGGCGTCCCGGCGTACGCGGCCGCGGCAGCGCTGGTGGGCCGGGAGCTGACGGTGCCGCTCGTCGCCCAGTCGGTGGTGCTCACCCGCACCCGGGCGCGCTCCTCGGCGATGCCGGAGGGGGAGACCTGGGAGGCGTTCGCGGCCACGGGGGCCACCCTCGTCCTGCACCTCGCGATCACGCGGCTGCGTGAGCACCTCGACCGGCTGCTGCCGACGCACGGCGCCGACTGCCCCGTCGTGGTCGTGCACCGCGCCAGCCAGCCCGGGGAGCTGGTGCTGCGCGGCACCGTCGGCGGGCCGGCCTGCGTGGCGGACGCCGTCGAGGCGGCAGGCCTGCGGCAGGCGGCGGTCGTGCTGGTCGGACGGGCGCTCGGGGAGTCCGTCGACGCGGCGGGTGAGTCCTGGTTGTACGCGGCGCACCGCCCGCGGGGTGCGCCGCACTGATGCGTCGCCCCGGGGTCGGCGGTGCTGCCCGCCCCACGGAGCCGACCGCGGTCAGGCGTGGGGCTTGGTCCAGGTCCACTGGGTGACGGTGCGTGCGGGGGTCCAGCCGGTGAACCGTCCCACGGGCGCAGCGTGCTCGACCGCGAGGCGGGTCAGCTCGCCGCCGTGCCCGGCGTACGCCTCGGCGAGGACCGCCTCGGTCTCCAGGGTCACGCCGTGGACGACCAGCCGGCCGCCGGGGCCCAGCCGCTCGCGGCACTCCTCGAGCAGCCCGTGGGCGGTGGCGCCGCCGCCGACGAACACGGCGTCCGGGGCCGGGAGGTCGGCGAGGGATCCGGGCGCCCCGCCCTCGACCACGACCAGGTCGGGCACACCGAGCCGGGCGGCGTTGCGGCCGATCCTGGCGACGCGGTCGGGGTGCTGCTCGATGGCGATCGTGCGGCACGTGGGGTGCGCCCGCATCCACTCGACGCCGACGGACCCGGCCCCCGCGCCGACGTCCCACAGGAGCTCGCCGGGGCAGGGCGCGAGCCGGGCGAGCGCGGCAGCGCGGAGGTCGCGCTTGGTGAGCTGGCCGTCGTGCTCGAAGGCGTCGTCCGGGAGGCCCGCCACCCAGCCGATCCCGTGGGCCGCGGCCGAACGAGGCACCTCCACGCAGACCAGGTTCAGCGCCGGCAGGTCGACCAGGTCGTCGCGGGCGGCGAAGCCCGTGGCGGTGGTGTCCCAGCGTGCCTGGGTCGGGGCGCCGAGGTCCGCCAGCACGGTCAGCGCCGCGGCGCCCTGCCCCGTCGCCACCAGCAAGGCGGCCAGGACGGCGGGGGTGGTCGCGTCCGAGGACAGCACGACGACCCGGCGGCCCGGGGCGACCTCGCGCAGGACGCGCTCGACGCGACGTCCGACCACGGTGACGACCGCACAGGACTCCTCGCCCCAGCCCATCGCGGCCCGGGCCAGCGCCACCGAGGAGACCGCCGGCAGCACCTCGACCCGGTCGGCGCCGAGCAGGTCCACGAGGGTTGCTCCGACCCCGGAGACCAGCGGGTCGCCCGAGGCCAGGACCACGGCGTCGGGATGCGTCGCGAGCAGGTCCACGAGGCTCTCGCGGAACGGGCGGCCCCAGCTCTCGCGGACCTGGTGCTCCGCGCGGCTCGTGGGCGGGGGGAGCAGCGCGAGGTGCCGCTGCGCGCCCAGCACGGAGGGCGCTGCGAGGACGCGGTCGCGTCCGGCCGCGGTGAGGTCGCCGTCCGCGCCGATGCCGACGACGGCGACCCGGGGAGCCGTGCCGGCACGCAGCGCGCGCAGGGCGGGCAGCACGGCGTCGCGGGTGAGCGGGGCGAGGCCGTGGCCGCCGGGCACCGCGGGATCGGCGTCCGCCGGGTCGAGCCAGCAGAGCTCCTCGATCTCGCCGGCCACGACGGGCACGACAACGGCGCCGGCGGAGTCCCGCGGCAGGTCGGCGACGAAGACGGTCGAGACCACGGTGCGGCCGGGCTCGTTGGCGGCGGCCGCGGTCCAGTGGCCCAGCGGACGGGCCACGAGGTTGGTCAGCCCGACCTCCTCGGCCACCTCGCGGCGAGCGGCGGCCAGCGCGGTCTCGCCCGGCTCGAGCTTGCCGCCGGGAAGCATGAACGCGGTCGTCCCGCGCTTGCGGACGACGAGTAGCCGCCCCTGCTCGTCGAGGAGGCAGAAGGCGGCGACGACGATCGGGGCGTGGGCGGCGGACGAGGACATGGGCGCCGACGCTATCGTGAGCGCACAGCCACGAGGTGCCTCGAGCCACGGTCCGCGAGACCGGGGTGCGGAGGAGAATCTGGGAAGCCGGTGAGAGTCCGGCACAGGCCCGCTGCGGTGACCGGACGTGCACGCCATGCACGAGACCGGAAGTCCGAAGACCGGCCTCGCGGCGTCCTATCCGATGGCGGACGAGCGGGAGCCTCTCATGCCACAGCAGTCAGACCTGTCCTACCCACTCTCGGCCGTCGTGGGCTCCGAGGACATGGTCCTCTCCCTCGTCCTGGCCAGCATCGCGCCCGCCCTCGGCGGCGTGCTCGTGCGTGGCGAGAAGGGCACGGCGAAGTCCACCGCGGTGCGGGCGCTGGCGCGCGTCCTGCCGCCCGTGCGGGTGGTCGAGGGTGACCGGTTCTCCACGGACCCCGACGACGAGGCCGAGGTCTCGCCCGACGGCCCGTTCGGCGTCGACGCCGCGGTCACCAGCCGGCCGGTGCGGCTCGTCGAGCTGCCCGTGGGCGCCGGCGAGGACCGCGTGACCGGCTCCCTGCACCTCGAGCGGGCGCTGGCCGACGGCGTCGCCGAGTACGAGCCCGGCCTGCTCGCCCGCGCCCACCGCGGCCTGCTCTACGTCGACGAGGTCAACCTCCTCCACGACCACCTCGTCGACCTTCTCCTCGACGCCTCCGCCACCGGCCGCGCCACCGTCGAGCGCGACGGTGTCTCGCTGACCCACCCCGCGCGGTTCGTGCTCGTCGGCACGATGAACCCCGAGGAGGGCGAGCTGCGCCCGCAGCTGCTCGACCGGTTCGGCCTCGCCGTCGACGTCGCCGCTCCCCGCGACCCGGCGACCCGGGTCGAGGTCGTCCGCCGTCGGCTCGCCTACGAGGCGGACCCCGCCGCCTTCGTCGCCCGCTTCGCCCAGGACGAGCACCTGCTCGCCTCCCGGATCGCCGACGCCCGGGACCTCGCCGCCTCCGTCGTCCTGGGCGACGCGATGCTGCTCGCCGTCGCCCAGGTCTGCGCCGCGTTCGAGGTCGACGGGCTGCGCGCCGACATCGTCACCGCCCGCGCCGCCGTCGCCCACGCCGCCTGGTGCGGCCGCACCGGCGTCACGCGCGAGGACGTCCGGGTCGCCGCCCGGCTCGCGCTCCCGCACCGGCGCCGCCGCTCGCCCTTCGACAGCCCCGGCCTCGACGACGACCTGCTCGACCAGGCCCTCGACGACGCCCTCGGCCCGGACGACGAGCCCGAGCCCCCGACCCCCGACGGCGGCACCGACGGCGGCGGCGGCGGCGACGGCCCCGGCGACTCGGACGGCCCCGCCACCGACGAGCGCCCCGGCACCGCCCCCGAGGGCGGGACGTCATCCACCCCGGACGTCCCCTCCGCACGGACGGATGACGTCCCTGCCCCGCAGCCCCACGCGCCGCAGCCCGAGCCGCCGCAGCAGCCCGCCGGCCCCACGACCACCGCCGCCGCGGACGCGCCCTTCCGCACCCGCCTGCTCCAGGCGAGGGGCACGACCCGGGGGAGGTCCCGCAGCGACGCCGGCCGCCGCAGCCGCGCCGAGTCCGCCACCGGCCGCCGCACCGGGGCCCGCCCGGCGTCCCGCGGTGGGTCGCTGCACCTGCTGGAGACGCTGCGTGCGGCGATCCCGCACCAGGCCGCGCGGGGCCGCGGCACGGGTGCCGGGGGCGGCGACCGCCTGCTGATCGAGCGGTCGGACCTGCGCGAGGCGGTCCGCGAGGGGCGCGAGGCCAACCTCGTCCTGTTCTGCGTCGACGCGTCCGGCTCCATGGCGGCGCGCAGCCGGATGGCGGCCGTGAAGGCGACGATCCTGAGCCTCCTGCTGGACGCCTACCAGCGCCGCGACACCGTCGGCCTGGTGACGTTCCGCGGCAGCGCCGCGGAGCTGCTGCTCCCGCCGACCGGCTCGGTCGACGTGGCCGCGGCCCGGCTGGAGCAGATGCCCGCCGGCGGGCGCACCCCGCTCGCCGAGGGCCTCGCCGAGTGCGCCCGCGTGCTCGACCGGGAGCGCCGCCGTGCCGGCGCGCGACGTCCCCTGCTCGTCGTGGTCACCGATGGCCGCGCCACCAGCGGTCCCGACGCCCTCACCCGCTCTCTCGAGGCCGCCGACGTGCTGGCCGCCGACGGCGTCGACACCGTCGTCGTCGACTGCGAGGCCGGCCCGATGCGCCTCGGCCTGGCCCGCACGCTCGCCGCCCGCCTGGGCGCCGAGCACCTGCCCGTCGGCACCGTCGACGCCTCCGCGCTGGACGCCGCCGTGCGGGGCTCGATCCTCCGCGGACGCGCGGCGTGACGGCGGCGACCCGTCCCGCCCGCCACCCGCTCTACGACGTCATCGAGGCCCGCAGGGACGTGCGGGCGGAGTTCACCGGCGAGCCGGTGGCGGACGAGGTGCTGGGCCGCGTCCTCGAGGCGGCGCACGCCGCGCCGAGCGTCGGGATGACGCAGCCGTGGGACTTCGTGCTGGTCCGCGAGCCGGCGACGATCGTGCGGTTCGCCGAGCACGTGGCGGCCGAGCGGGCGGCGTTCGCGGCCGAGCTGCCTCCCGACCGGAGGGCGGTCTTCGAGCCGATCAAGACCGACGGGGTGCGCGAGAGCGGGCTCGGTGTGGTCGTCACCCACGACCCCGGTCGCGGCGGACACCACGTCCTGGGCTCTCGGACGGTCGAGGACACCAGGCTGTTCTCCAGCGTCCTGGCGATCCAGAACCTCTGGCTCGCCGCCACCGCGGAGGGGCTGGGCCTGGGCTGGGTGTCGTTCTACCGCGAGGAGGTGCTGTCCGCGTTGGTCGGCGCTCCGGAGGGGGTCCGTCCGATCGCCTGGCTCTGCCTCGGTCACGTCGGCCACCGCCAGACCGTTCCCGACCTCGAGCGCCACGGCTGGCGCTCGCGGCGTCCGCTGGCCGACGCCGTCCACCACGAGACCTACGGCGGCCGCGCGCGCGGCGTCGGTGAGGAGATCTGATGCCCCAGGGCAAGCCGCTCGTCGTCCCGGACGACGGGCTCACGACCGCGCAGCGCCGCTCGCTGCCGTTGCTGATGGTCCACACGGGTGACGGCAAGGGGAAGTCGACCGCCGCCTTCGGCCTCGCGATGCGCGCCTGGAACCAGGGCTGGGACGTCGGGGTCTTCCAGTTCGTGAAGTCCGCGAAGTGGCGGATCGGCGAGCAGACCGTGCTCGAGCGGCTCGGCGAGCTGCACGAGCAGACCGGCGAGGGCGGGCCCGTGACCTGGCACAAGATGGGCGCCGGGTGGTCGTGGTCGCGCAAGGCCGGGGAGGAGACGGACCACGCCGCCGACGCCGCCGAGGGCTGGGCCGAGGTGCGCCGCGCCATCGCGCAGGAGCGCCACGACCTCTACGTGCTCGACGAGTTCACCTACCCGATGGAGTGGGGCTGGGTGGACGTCGAGGAGGTGGTCTCCACCCTCCGCGACCGTCCCGGTCGGCAGTACGTGGTGGTCACCGGACGTCGCGCGCACCCGGCGCTCGTCGAGGCCGCGGACCTGGTCACCGACATGACCAAGGTGAAGCACCAGATGGATCGGGGGCAGAAGGGGCAGAAGGGCATCGAGTGGTGAGCGCTTCCCACGCCCTGGCCCGCGTCCTGCTGGCCGCCCCGAGCACCGGCGCCGGGAAGACGACCCTCGCCACCGGCGTGATGGCGGCGCTGCGCCGCCGTGGGCTGGAGGTGTCGGGGCACAAGGTCGGCCCCGACTACATCGACCCCGGCTACCACGCGCTCGCCACGGGTCGTCCCGGGCGCAACCTGGACCCGCACCTGGTCGGCGAGGAGCGGGTCGCCCCGCTGCTCCTGCACGGAGCGAGCACCCCACGCCCGGCCGACGTCGCCGTGATCGAGGGCGTCATGGGGCTCTTCGACGGCCGCGTCGGCACGGACGGCTTCGCCTCCTCCGCCCACGTCGCCACCCTGACCCGCACGCCGGTCGTGCTGGTCGTCGACTGCGCCCGTGCCTCCCGCACGGTGGGCGCGGTCGTCCACGGGCTGGTGACGTACGACCCGTCCGTCCAGGTGGCGGGGGTGATCCTCAACCGCGTCGGCAGCCCGCGGCACGCCGCCGAGGTGGCGTCGTCGGTGCGGGTGCCGGTGCTCGGCCAGGTGCCGCGGGACGAGTCCGTCGCCACCCCGTCGCGGCACCTGGGGCTCGTGCCGGCCGCCGAGCGCGGGATGGTCGAGGCCGAGCTCGATCCGCTCGTCGCGCTGGTCGAGGCACACGTGGACCTGGACGCCGTCCTGGACGTGGCACGCAGCGCCCCGGAGCTCGAGGTCGAGCCGTGGAGCCCGCCGCTCGCCCCGCCCCGGCCCGCGCAGACCCGGGCCGGCGCGCTCCCCGTGGTCGCCGTCGCCGGCGGCCGCGCCTTCACGTTCCGCTACGCCGAGACCGAGGAGCTGCTGCGTGCGGCGGGCTGCGACGTCGTCGTCCTCGACCCCACGAGCGCGCCGGCCCTGCCGGCCGGGGTGGCAGGGCTGTACCTCGGCGGGGGCTTCCCCGAGGTGCACGTGAACGCGCTCGCGGAGAACGTCTCGCTGGTGGGCCAGCTGCGCGACGCGGTGCGCTCGGGCCTCCCGACCGTCGCCGAGTGCGCCGGGCTGCTCTACCTGTGCCGCACCCTCGACGGGGTGTCGATGATCGGCGCGATCGACGCCGACGCGGCGATGCACGAGCGGCTGACGCTGCGCTACCCGGAGGCCGTCGCGGTCTCGGACTCGCTGCTCACCCGGGTCGGCGAGAGCGTGACCGGGCACGAGTTCCACCGCACCCGCGTCACCCCGACCGCCGGGGCGGCGCCCGCGTGGAGGGTGGCCGACGGCCCGCACGGCGCCGGCTTCGGAGCAGGAGGCGGGGTCGAGGGCTTCACGAGCCCCACGCTGCACGCCTCCTACCTGCACACCCACTGGGCCGGTCAGCCGCAGATGGCGCAGCGCTTCGTGGAGGCGGTGCGCGCGTGGTGAGCGTTCCCGGGGTCGCGGGCGACCCGGGCACCGACCTCCTGCACCACGGCGACGTCGAGGTCCGGGGAGCCGGGCTGCTCGACCTCGCCGTCAACGTCCACCCCCACGGTCCGCCGCGCTGGCTCGCCCAGGCGTTGCGCGACAGCGTCGAGGACGTCGCCGCCTACCCTGACGCGCGCGCCGCCGAGGTCGCGCTCGCCCGAAACCACGGTCGCGACCCCCGCGAGGTGCTGGCCACTGCCGGCGCCACCGAGGCGTTCACCCTGCTCGCCCGGATGCGCCCGTGGCGGCGGCCCGTCGTCGTGCACCCGCAGTTCACCGAGCCGCACGCAGCGCTGGAGCAGGCCGGGCACCGCGTCGAGGTCGTGCTGACCTCCGGCGACCACCGCCTGGCCACGGCGGCCGTCCCCGAGGACGCCGACCTGGTCGTCCTCGGCAACCCGACGAACCCCACGGGGGTCCTGCACCCGCGCGAGGACGTGCTGGCGCTGACCCGGCCCGGCCGGCTCGTCGTGGTCGACGAGGCGTTCATGGACGCGTTGCCCGGGGAGCCCTCCTCGCTCGCGGGATCTCCCGTGGAGGGCGTCGTGGTCGTCCGCAGCCTCACCAAGACCTGGGCGATCCCGGGCGTGCGCGCGGGCTACCTGCTGGGTGGCCCGGACGACGTCGACACACTCCGCGCCGCCCGCCCGCCGTGGTCGTTCTCGGCCGCCGCGTGCGCGGCGGTCCTCGCCATCAGCACGCCGCAGGGGGCTGCCGAGCAGGCCCGGCGTGCGACCGAGCTGTCGGACTGGTCGGCCTCGATGGCGACGCAGCTCCGCGCGCGCGGGGTGGAGGTCGTGGCGGGCAGCGCGCCGTTCCTCCTCGCCAGGCTCGGTGAGGGGACGCACCGGCGTCTGCGCGAGGTCGGCGTAGCGTCGCGGCGTTGCGACACCTTCCCCGGGCTCGACGACGGCTGGGTCCGCCTGGCCGCGAGACCGCCGGCCACCGTGGCCGTGCTGCTGCGGGCACTGGAAGCATGCGGAATGCGCGGTTGCGGCCCGTGACCGGGGTTCGCTGCGTTCACCTCGGCCCTGGTAGGCGTCACTGGTGAACGGCCGGACGCTGACCGCGCGGCACGCTCTGAGGCGGTCCAGCAGGCGCGGTGGATCTGGCCACCGTCGCCGACAGTCCTCGCCGCACGCCACGGCCGCTGGCTCACCAGTCCCCACACGGTCCGAGCGCGCTTGGGTTCCGTTACCCCGCGCACCGCGCCTGACTGGTTCGGCTGACCGCTCTAGCGGTAGGTCCGTCTGATCGCGCCATCATGTGCTTGACATCGGCAATCAATGCTGCCAACTTTGTCCTGACATTGTCTCGGGAGGAATTGGCTCGTGATGCGGATGACCTCGCCCCCCTCATCGTGCGCGAGACCGGCAAGCGTCACCCCGAGGCGATGGCGGAGGTCGAGATGAGCGCTGCCTACTTCGACTGGTTCGCCTCGGTCGCGGAACGACTCGAGCACGAGTGGACCGATGACCGGGCACAGGTTCATCGCGTGCCTGTCGGCGTGGTCGCCGCCATCACCGCCTGGAACTTTCCGCTCTCGCTGCCGGCGCGCAAGCTCGCTGCCGCTTTCGCCGCAGGCTGCCCTGTCGTGCTGAAGCCTTCTCCGCTGTCACCGCTCAGCGCCATCGCCCTCGCACGCGCCTGCGACCGTCACCTGCCCGCCGGCTGCGTGGGCGTCGTCCTGGGTGGGCGGGACCAGGCCCACGAGCTCGTGGACAGCGACCACGTGCGGGCGGCCTCCTTCACCGGGTCGACGGAGGTCGGAGTCGGCCTGGCGACGCGTCTCGGCGCCACACTCAAGCGCAGTGTGCTCGAGCTCGGCGGACGAGCCCCGTTCGTGATCCTTCCGGGGGCGAACGTCGGCCGGGCGGTCGACCACCTCATGGTGGCGAAGTTCCGCAACAACGGGAGCTCCTGCATCGCTGCGAACAACGTCTTCGTGCACGAGTCCCTGGTCGACGAGGTGTGGGAGTCCGTCGTGGCCAGGGTGTCCTCCATGGTCACGGGCGACCCGTTCGATCCCGAGTCCGATCTCGGCCCGCTGCGCACGGATGAGCTTGCGGACTCCGTCAGAGCACTGGCCGACATTGCCGTGCGTGATGGTGGGGAGTCCGCAGTGGGGACCGCGATGAGCGGGGGTACGCGCAACGTGCCTGCGACCGCGGTGCGGGTGCGATCCGACTCCGCGTCGTGGGCCGCCGAGGTGTTCGGACCGCTCCTCCTCCTGCGCGGCTTCGACAGCCCGGAAGAGGTGTCCCGGGAGGTCAACGGGTGGCGCAGAGGGCTCGGCGGATACGTGGCAGGGAGGTCCCGCCAGGAGGCGTCGAGCTTCGCGTCGCGGTTGCGGGTGGGCATGATCGGGATCGACACAGGATCGCCCAATGCGCCCAGGCTCCCGTTCGGCGGCTTCGACGAGGCGGGCTGGGGACGCGAGGGTTCGGCCCTGGGCGTCGATCCCTTCCTCGAGACCCGGACGCTGTCCTTCGGCTCCGGCGTCGCACCGACGGTGGGGGAGGCGCGGTCATGACCAGCGAGCACGTCCGGCGGCCTCGGTGGGTCTACGACCAGGGCGACGAGCCGGACTACCGCTTCAGCTTCGCGAACGAGCGCACCTTCCTGGCCTGGATCAGGACCGCTCTGGCTTTCATTGCCGGCGGCGTCGGAGCGGACCTGCTCGCGCCGGCCGGTGCGGGAGCCGCCGGCACGGTGCTCGCCTCGGTCCTGGTGCTGCTGGGCGTGCTTCTGTCCGGCATCGCCACCCTGCGGTGGGCGCGGGCCGAACGTGCGATGCGGGAGGGGCGTGCCCTTCCCGGCTTCCTGTGGGTGGGGGTTCTCCCGGTGGGGCTCGTGCTCGCTGGTGTGCTTCTGTGGGCGGCGTTCTGGTGAGATACGCCCGCGTGCCGGCCCAGGACCCGGGCCTGCAGAACGAGCGGACCGCACTGGCCTGGCGGAGGACGGCGTTCTCCGTGGCCGTCGTCGGCCTGGCGATGGTGCGACTCTCGTTCCACGACTGGGGACCCGCCGCCGCGGTGTGGGCACTCGTCACGATGCCCGCCGTCGTGCTGGTCCTCGTCGGGTCCTCCAGGTCCTACTCGGGCCGACACCTCGACGCGCACAGGGTCGGCGCTGATGTCGCGGTGCTGGCAACAGGGTCCACGGTGGTCGTGCTGGGGCTCCTGGGTGCCGTGTTCCTCTGGGCGCGATGAGGGCAAGGGTCGCTGAGGTGGATACGACGTGTGAGCAGTACGGGCTCCTCCAGCGCCGACAGCCGCCCTCGGCAGGCCGGGTGCCGCAAGCCATGCAGCGACCTCGTGCGACCTGCCTCCACCCCTCCATCATCCCGCGCGCGCACGCAAGGGCGCGGTCGGCCGATCCACGAGGTAGGCGGCACCGAGCACGGCCGCGTCCGGTCCGAGTGTGGACGTGCGGACCTCCGGCAGCGGCTCGGCGGCACGGGTGACGAGCCGGTCGCCCAGCGCGCGCTCGACGGCACGGGAGAGCAGCGTGCCGGCCGCGGCCACGCCGCCGCCGAGCACCACGACCTCCGGGTCCAGGAGCAGGACCGCGTGGACGAGCCCCTCCGCGACAGCGTCGGCGAACACGTCGAGTACGGCGATCGCCGGCAGGTCTCCGGCGGCCGCGGCGGCCACCAGGCTGTGGGAGTCCGGCCAGCCGCGCTCGCGGGCCAGGCGGCCCAGAGCGGTGCCGGAGGCGTACTGCTCGTAGCAGCCGCGGCCGCCGCACCCGCAGGGCAGCCCGCCCGGCCGGATCGGCACGTGTCCGATCTCCCCGGCGGCCCGGAAAGCGCCCCGCACCAGGGCGCCCTCGTGGACGACGGCGCCCCCGATACCGGTGCCGAGGCAGACGTAGAGGAACGAGTCGGAGCCTCGTCCCGCCCCTGCTCGGGCCTCTCCCAGGGCGGCGACGTTCGCGTCGTTCTCGAGCCGGACGGGCACGCCCCACGCCTGCTCCAGCTCAGTGCGCAACCCGCGTCGGCCGAGGCCCGCGAGGTTCGGCGCCACGCTCAACTGCTCGCCGGTGGGGTCGAGCGGTCCGGGCACGCCCACGCCCACGCCGTCCACGGCGGCGGGGCCGCCGAGGTCGGCGATCAGCTGCGCGACGTGCGCGAGAAGGGTCTCGTAGGGCGCCGGGTCACCGACCGTCGCCCACGAGGTGCGCGAGCGCACCGGCCCCTCCGGCGCGGCGACGACGCCGGCGAGCACCTTGGTGCCGCCGACGTCGACGCCGACCCTCACACCCACCGGCCCGCGTGGGTCGTACGCGGGCTCACTGGGCGGGCTCCTTCTCGGCGTCCTCGCCGAAGATCATCCGGGCCCACTGGTGGTGCCGCTCGGGCGTCCAGGACGGCTCCTGTGCATGCCAGGAGACCGGCGTCGCGCCGGACGCGGCCGCCAGCCGCTCCATCAGGTCATCGGCGAGGTGGGCACGACCGGTGTCGCGCAGGTGCTGCGCGTAGGTGACCGGGTCGTTGTAATAGGTCGGCCCGGTCTGCAGGGTCGTCTGCATGGGGTCCGGCAGCGCGCCGGGACGCCCGGCGAGCTCGTTCCACCACTCGGTGAGATGGGCACGCATCTCGTTGGCGAGGACGGGCTCCTTGTCCAGCAGGTTCTCCGTCAGGTGCGGGTCGCTCGGCACGTGGTACAGCGACTCCCACTCCACGAAGTTGGCGCCGGGGTGGTACGTCCGCACGTAGAGGTGCTCCCTGGTGCGGACGGCGCGCTGGTAGGTGTGCGCGCCGTGGCCGAGCACCAGGTACTCACGGTCCTCGATCTCGCCACCGGAGATCGCGGCCGCGAAGGACCGCCCCTGCCAGCCGGAGCCGGGCGCGATGTCGAGCATCTCGCACAAGGTGGGCGCCAGGTCGATGTTGTAGAGCATCTCGTCCCGGTGTCGGGCCTCGTCGGGGAGGTCGTCGGTGACGCCCGGCCAGTACATGACCAGCGGCAGGCGGTGCACCGGCTCGTTTGCGTTGCCGTGCTCGGCGTAGGAGCCCATCTCGCCCAGCGACTCGCCGTGGTCGGCGGAGACGATGATCGCGGTCTCTTCCGCGATGCCGAGCTCGTCGAGGGTGGCCAGCAGCTCGCCGAAGAGCGAGTCCCAGTACATGATCGAGCCGTCGAAGCCGTTGATCAGGTGCTCGAAGTCGGCCCGGTCGCCGATCTGCTCGGGCATGTTCGCGGGCACCGGGCTGGGCAGCGGGAAGCCGGCGTAGTGCAGGTCGCGGGCCGTGCGCGGCCCGTAGACCTCCTGGTGCGCTTCGATCGTGGCGGCATCCGGCCACTCCTGGACGGGGCCGGACTCGGCGGCCTTCCGCGTCCAGGACGGGTCTGCCAGGTAGGGGGTGTGGGGCTCCCAGTACGTCAGGTGCAGGTACCAGTCGTCCTCGTCCGCGTGCCGGCGAATCCAGTCCAGCCCGACGCGGTTGATGTCGGCGCCGTCCTCGTCGTTGAGCTCACCCGTGGCGCGGATGGTCTCGCGGAAGTTGCCGAGGAAGTAGTAGGCGCGGTGGCGCTCGGCGAACATCGACACGGCAGCGGTGTAGGTGCCGTGGGCCTGGAGCAGCTGGCCGAACAGAGGCCGGGTCGGGTGCGGCGCGTGACCGGAGTCGAGCCGGTAGCGGGCCGCGTCCCCGAAGTGACCGATGACGCCGTTGGTGATGCCGAACTGGCTGGAGTACAGCGCCGTGCGGGAGGGCAGGCACGGAGAGTCCGAGCCGTAGTAGCGGTCGAAGGTGACGCCCCGGTCGGCCAGGGCCTGGAGGTTCGGCGTGGTGTCGCGGTGGTACCCGTACGGGGTCGTGTGGTCCGCCCTCAGGGTGTCGACGTCGATGTAGATGATGCGCACGTGGGGTCTCCTCGTGGTCTCGGGCGTGCTCAGGCGGTCGGGGCGGCGAGCTCGCCCGGGAAGTGGCAGGCGGCCATCTGGCCGGTCGCGGTCGGCGTCAGCGTCGGCGCCTGCTCGATGCAGACCTGGCGGTCGTCGCGGAAGAGCGGCCCGATGGGGCAGCGGGTCCGGAAGCGGCAACCGGTCGGCGGGTTCTTGGGGGACGGCAGGTCACCGGTGAGCACGATCCGCTCGCGGTCGCGCTGGGCGACGTCCGGCTTCGGGGAGGACGCCATCAGCGAGGCCGTGTAGGGGTGCTGCGGGTCGCTGTAGACCTGCTCGGCGTCACCGATCTCGACGAAGGTGCCCAGGTACATCACCGCCACGCGGTCGCTGATGTGCTTGACCACCGACAGATCGTGGGCGATGAACAGGAAGCCCAGGTCGAGCTCGTCGCGCAGGTCCGAGAGGAGGTTGATGATCTGCGCCTGGATGGAGACGTCGAGCGCGGAGACGGGCTCGTCGCACACCAGCAGCCGGGGCTCGGCAGCCAGGGCACGCGCGATGCCGACGCGCTGGCGCTGGCCGCCGGAGAAGGCGTGGGGGAGCCGGTCCAGGTGGAGCGGGTTGAGCCCGACACGCTCGGAGAGCCGCAGGATCTCGGCCTCCCGCTCCTTCGCCGGCACGCCACGGACCTCGAGGGCCTCCTCGATCGACTGCCGCACCGTGCGGCGCGGGTTGAGCGAGGCGAAGGGGTCCTGGAAGACGTACTGGACGGTCTCACGGATGCGCTTGGACCCGGCCCGGTCCTTCGGGCCGAGCTCCTGGCCGCCGATGCAGACCGAGCCGCCGGAGACGGGGTTGATCCCCATGATCGCGCGAGCCAGCGTGGACTTGCCGCAGCCGGACTCGCCGACAAGGCCGAGCGTCTCACCGGGGCGGACCTCGAGGCTGACGCCGTCCACCGCGTACACCGGGTCGGCCTTGCCGAGCAGCCCGCCGCGTCCGCAGTTGACGTCGACCCGCAGGTCGGTGATCTCCAGCAGTGGCTCGCCGCCGATCTCGCGACGGGCGGCCGTGGCCTCCGCCGGAGGCGCCGGGGTCAGCGGCGCGCCGTCCCCGGTGACGTGGCAGGCGGCACTGTGCTCGGGTCCACGGATCGTCAGCACCGGCACGGACTCGCGGCACCGGTCCTCGGCGAAGCGGCAGCGCGGGTTGAACGAGCACCCGGTGGGCAGGCGGGACGGGTCCGGCGGGGCGCCCGGGATCGCCGGGAGTCGGTGCTCCTCCCCGTCCTCGAGCTTGGGCATCGCGGCCAGGAGATCCGCGGTGTAGGGCAGCTGGGGCGCGCTGAAGATCGCCTCGACCGGCCCGCGCTCCATGACGCGCCCGCCGTACATGACCACGACGCGGTCGCACATCTCGGCGACGACGCCCATGTCGTGGGTGATCATCAGCACCGCGACGCCGAGATCCTCGCGCAGCTGGGCGAGGAGCCGGAGGATCTGCGCCTGGATGGTCACGTCGAGCGCGGTGGTCGGCTCGTCGGCGATGAGCAGCTTGGGTGAGCTGGCCAGCGCGATGGCGATGACCACGCGCTGGCGCATGCCGCCGGAGAACTGGTGCGGGTACTCGTCGAGCCGGCGCGGCGCGTCCGGGATGCCGACCTGCTCGAGCAGCTCCAGCGCGCGAGCACGCGAGGCCTTCTTCTCGCCGCCGTGCACGATGAGTGCCTCGGCGATCTGGTCGCCCACGGTCATCACGGGGTTCAGCGCCGACTGCGGGTCCTGGAAGACCATGGCGATCTCCGAGCCGCGCAGTGCCTGCATCTCCTTGTCGGAGACACCGAGCAGGTCCTGGCCGCGGTAGAGCACTTCGCCGCCGACGACGCGGCCCGGCTTGTGGATCATCCGCAGGATCGAGCGGGCGGTGACCGACTTGCCGGAGCCGGACTCGCCGACGATGCCGACGACCTCGCCGGGGCGGACCGTGAAGGAGACGTCGTTGACCGCCCGGACGATGCCGAACTGGGTCTCGAAGTGGGTCTGGAGACCGCGGACGTCGAGCAGCAGGTCCGTGTCCAGGGAGCCGGCGGGCTCGGTCGAGGGGGTGGTGATGGTCATCGTCGGTTCGCCGCCTTGTTGAGCGCGTCGGAGAGGAGGGTGAAGGCCAGGGCCAGGAGCAGGAGCACCACGCCGGGACCGATGACGTAGGTGGGCAGGGTCTGGACGTAGCGCGCGCCGGTGTTGAGCAGCGCGCCCAGCGAGGGCTGCGGCGGGTTGATGCCCAGGCCCACGATCGAGAGGCTGGCCTCGATGAAGATCGCGGCCACCGTGTAGATCGCCGCGGTCACCAGCAGCGGGTCGACGACGTTCGGCAGGATGTGGCGGACCATCACCGTGCGACGCGGCACACCGAGCGTCCGCGAGGCCACCGCGTACTCACGGTCCTGCTGGGTCAGCAGGCCGGCGCGCGCCAGGCGACCGAACTGCGGCAGGCCCGCGATGACGATGGCCGAGAACAGGGCGAACCATCCGGCGCCGATGACCAGCACGATCATGATGCCGAGCAGCAGTCCGGGGATGCCGAGCACGATGTCGAGGGCACGCTGCACGAACAGGCCGAGGCGACCGTTGAGGTAGCCGGTGAGGCCCAGCAGGGTGCCGATCGCGAGGCTGACGGGCACCGCGGTGATGATGAGCGTGAGGTCGGTGCGCAGGCCGTAGATCGTGCGGACGAGGATGTCGCGGCCGAACTCGTCGGTGCCCAGCCAGTGGGCGGCCGACGGCCCGGCCAGCGCGCCGCTGCTCTGCTCGTCGTACCCGCCCGGGAAGAGGGCGGGCGCGAGCAGAGCCAGCGCCACGAGGGTGCCGAGCAGCACGAGAGCGGTGATGCCGCGCCCGCTCTTGAGCACCATGAGGTAGCGGTGGAGCGTGGGGAACCGGGGGGCCCGGCGGACGTCCTTGGTCGCCCTGCGCGCGGGAGCGCTGGTGGCAGACATGGCTTCTCCAGTCGTGTCGCGCGGCTCAGGCGAGCCGGATGCGGGGGTCGAGGGCGGCCAGGGTGATCTCGGTGAGCAGCTGCGCCATGACGGCGACGAAGACCGTCCCGACGATCACCACCTGGATGACGGCGTAGTCGGAGGCCTGCGCCGAGGTGACGGCCAGCTGGCCGATGCCGTTGCGGGCGAAGATGGCCTCGATGACGACGGCACCGGCGAGCAGGTCGCCGAAGCGGATGCCGATGGCCACGACGGCCGGGCCGAGGCTGTTGCGCAGGACGTGGCGCCGGTAGATGCGCCCGGACGGCACGCCCTTGGCCGTAGCCAGGTCGACGAAGTCCTCCTGCTGGACCGAACGCATCTGGGTCTGCACCAGCCGGGCGATGCCGGCCGCCATGGGCAGGGCCAGGGCGATCGCGGGCAGGATCAGGTACTGGATGCCGATGACCGGGTCGGAGAGCACCGAGACCTCGCCGCTGATGGGGAGGACGGGCAGCGCGACGCCGAAGACCAGGATGAGCAGCAGGCCCGCCAGGAACGGAGGCATCGCGAGCATCGTGGTGTTGGTGCCCTCGGTGAGGAATCGCGACCAGCGTCGGTTCGAGGAGCCGGCCGCGACGCCGAGACCGATGCCGGCGACGACCAGCAGCAGCCCGGCCAGCACGGCAAGCTCGAGGGTCGAGCCGATCCGGTCCCCGATCAGTTCGGAGACCGGCCGCCGGTACTGCAGCGAGGTGCCGAGGTCACCGGTGAACAGTCCCTGCATCCAGTGCAGGTACTGCGTCACGTACGGCTGGTCGAGGCCGAGCTCCGCGCGGATGGCTGCGATCGTCTGCGGCGAGGCGTCCGGACCGGCGAGCAGTGCCGCGGGGTCACCGGGCACCAGGCGCGGCAGGCTGAAGGCGATGACGCTGGTGACCAGGAGGACCAGCACCACCGAGGGCAGCTTGCGGACGAGGTAGCGGATCACTGGGTCACGCAGGCGTCGTAGTAGTTGGTGCCGCCCAGCGAGTAGGCGATGCCCTGGACGCTGGAGTCGACGACGGACGGGAACGGCGCGGTCACGAGCACGTCGAGGAACGCCTGCTCGTTCATGTACTCGGTGAGGGCGGCGGTGGCCTCGGCGCTGTCCTCGCCGGCTGCGATGACCGCGTTCACGAGCTTCTCGTACTCGGGGGTGTCGAACACGCGGTGGGCACCGGCGAGGCGCAGGTCGGCGTTGGTCTGGAGCATGAACGCCGTTCCGCCGTTGGAGCCGCGGAGGATCAGGTAGTTGCCGGCGGCTTGCTCGGCGGCACGCGCCTGGAAGTCGGGACCGGCCAGCGGCGTTGCCTTCACCGTCAGGCCGATCGCCTCGAGGTTGTTGGCGATGATCTGGTACTCGGCGGCCAGTGTCGGGATGTTGAGGTAGGTGATGGTGACGGTCTCGCCCTCCGCACCGGCCTCCTTCACGAGCGCCGAGGCGGCGTCAGGGTCGTACGTGAAGCCGGCCTGGTCGGTGGGGTAGTCCGGGCTGGACGGCGACCAGTACAGGCCGTCGGTGTCGCCGAGGCCTGAGAAGACCTGCTCGTTGATCCGGTCCCGGTCGATCGCCATGGCGATGGCCTGGCGGACCTTGACGTCCGCGCCGGCTCCCTTGGTGGTGTCGATGACGAGGGGGAAGACGGCGTCCGCCCCGGAGGACAGACTGAACGAGTCGTCGCCGTCCACCAGGGTCGTGGCGTCCTGGATGGTGAGACCGGAGGCGATCGCCGTGCTCCCGGAGCGCAGGGCCGAGATCTGGGCGGTGGAATCGGCGATGGTGTCGACCTGGACCGTGGCCAGCGACGGCTCCTCGCCCCAGTAGTCGTCACGACGCTCCAGCGTGATGCCGGCGCCGGCGGTGTAGTCGCTGACCACGTACGGCCCGGTGCCGATCATCTGGCTGCCGTCGAGCAGGCCGTCGTAGGTCTCGGAGTCCACGATCGGGGTGAGGTCGAGGGTGCTCGCCAGGACCGGCGTCAGCGGGTTCTGGCCCGTGATGGTGACCTCGAGGTCGCCGGTCTTCTCGATGTCCCACGTAGCCAGGATGGCCTTCACGTCCGACGGGGACGTCTCCGAGGCAGCCGTCTCGAAGGTCCACACGACGTCGTCGGCAGTCATGTCGCGCCCGGTGCTGAAGGTGACTCCCTCGTTCAGCGTGATGACCGCGGTGAGGTCGTCGTCGGAGAGGGAGATGTCCGAGGCGAGGACCAGGTCCAGCGCCGTGGGGTCCTCAGCCGTCCCGTAGGCCAGCGGCTCGAAGACCCCGCGGGCCCACCACTGGTTCGCGGCACCCTGAGCGAGCACGCGCTCGGGGATCGGCGCCTGGGCGTTGGCGATGGTGAGCGTTCCACCGTCGACGCACTCACCCGAGCCGCCGGACGCCTCCTGCTGGACGGCGGAGGCGCAGGCCGTCAGGGAGCCGCCGGCGAGCACGAGGGCGGCGATGCCGACCAGGGCCCGACTGACGGGCGCGAGACGAGTCTGGGACATGGCTGTTCTCCTTGGATGACGAGGTGCCCTCCGACCGGCCGCAGTGCGGGTCGGTGGCGTCGGACTCTCAGGTCCGTGACGTGGCACACGTTACTTAATGCTCAGTAAGTGAGCAAGCGCACGCGGCGATCTTTATCCGATGGATGTCCCTCAGCGTTACTCCACGAAGGCGACGACCACGAGGACGCCGAGCATCCCGAGGCAGCAGCAGACAGCCAGCACGGTGACGGGGACGCCGGCCCGCGCCGGCCCCACCAACTCGTCGTGACGGTGCAGGGACCGGGTCACAGTGCGGTACCGGAGGGCGGAGGCGCCGGTGGCGAGGGCGGCCAGGGCGAAGGCCAGGGCCGCCGCGAGGGCGACCCGCGGCGACGCGGGGGCGAGGACGCGGCCGGCTCCCGCGGCCGCCACCGCCAGCGAGAGGGCGGTGCGGCGCCAGCTGAGCGCCGTGCGCTCGGCCTGCACGGCGACGTCCCAGAGTCCCGCGTCGCGGGCGTTCCCGCGGTCACGCTCGTCCACCGGCGCTGCGCTCACAGGCTGCTCACGACGAGGGCGACCAGCAGCACGCCGAGGACGACGGCCGTGCCGCCCGCGAGCACGGGCGAGAGGAGCGCGGACGGCAGCGGCCGCTCCTCGCGCAGGGCACGCTCGGTGCGGACCCAGCCCCACCAGCCCTCGAGAGGAGCGAGCGCGCCCAGCAGGACTAGGCCCAGGGCCAGCACGCGCTCGAGCCACGGCTCGATCGGCAGGTCGAGCGCGACGAGCGCGACGCCGGCCGCCCCCAGCGCCAGCGAGGTGCGGATCCAGGCCAAAAACGTCCGCTCGTTGGCGAGGCTGAAGCGGGGGTCCGGCTCACCGCCGGCGGCGTAGACCCCCGCCGGGAAGCGTCGGGTGCCACGGTCGGTCGCCCCGCTCATGCGCCGACCACCGTGGTGCCGAGGTGCGCGCGGAACTGCTCGACCGACGGGTCCTTGACGTCCTCCATCCACCGCAACAGCGCCGCGCGGCACGCCGCGAGGTCGTCGGCGTGCTCCGGGGAGGAGGCGAGGTCGTGCAGCGCGTCCGGGTCGACCTGGGTGTCGTAGAGCTCCTCGGGGGCACGGCGCAGGTAGAAGTCGGTGCGCGCCGCCATCGCGGGGTCACCCTCGGCCGCCTCGACCATGGCCGCCCACGAGCGGCCCCACATGTTCTCCGCCCGGTAGCGCGGCGTCCCGTCCGCCCAGGCGTTCCACACGTAGGTGCGGTCGGGGCGGTGCAGGCCGCGCATCTCCAACCGCATGCCGCCGGAGTTCTCGTGGAAGACGGAGACGACCTCCTCGCGCCAGGTCGAGACCTCCCCGCGCAGCAGCGGGCCGAGGCTGTGCCCGTCCACCCCCTCGGGGACCCGTGCGCCGGCGGCCTCGCACAGCGTGGGCAGCAGGTCCAGGGTGGAGGTCCACGCATCGATCCGCGTCCCGGGCTCGACCTCTCCCGGCCAGCGCAGCACGACGGGCACGTGGATGCCCGGTCGGTAGCAGCTCGCCTTCGCCCACGGCAGGGCGATGCCGTGGTCGCCGTGGAAGACCACAAGGGTGTCCTCGACCAGGCCCTCCTCCTCCAGCACCCGGAGCAGGGCCCCGATGGTGTCGTCGCAGCGACGCACCGAGGAGAGGTACTCCCGGTACTCGCGCTCCACCTCAGGGAGGTCCGGGAGGTATCCCGGCAGCCTCACCTCGTCGTCCGGGGGGCAGGTGCGCGAGGGCTCCGGGAAGGCATCGCGGACCTCCGGCGGGTAGAAGGTCTGCTCCTCGTCACTGCCGTGGAAGGGCCGGTGCGGGTCGTGGGAGTTGGCGAGCAGGAACCACGGGCGGCCCTGCTCACGGGCACCGCGCACGAACGTGCGGGCGCTCGACCCGTACGCGGCGGCGTCGCGACCGTCGGCGAGGTTGGCCCGGTCGCGGGTGAAGTCCCAGGCGAGACGAGCCTGGGGCTGGAGGTGCTCGAGCTTGCCGAGCGCACCGGTCAGGTAGCCCTGCTCGCGCAGGACGTCCGTGAGCAGCTCGACGTGCTCGTCCATGGGTTCGAACCCCATGGCGCCGTTACGGTGCGGCCAGCGGCCGCTGAGCATGGCCGCCCGGCTGGGCTGGCACACCGCGATCGGGACGAACGCGTGGCCGAGAACTGCCCCGGATGCGCCCAGCGCGTCGAGGTGGGGCGTCGTCCAGGACGGCCCGCCCAGGCAGCCGGGCGCCTCGGCCCCCATGTCGTCGGCGGTGATGACGAGGATGTTCAACGGCATGGGCGCTCCTGGACCTGCGGGTCGTGTCTCAGGACACGTTACCTAATGGTCAGTAAGTCGCGCACCAGCCGGAAGCCGAGGTTGCCGCCGGCGCTGTCCGGCGAGTTCCGCGTGCGGGCCGCGACCCGGTACCGGTTGCAGTAGGAGTCGTGGCAGAGGTAGGAGCCGCCGCGCATGACCCGGTCCTCACCTGTCGCCGGCCCTCGCGGGTCCCGTGCGCCCGCAGGGGCGTGCGTGGTGCCCCACCGGTCGGCGCACCACTCCCACACGTTGCCGGCGACCTGGTGCAGCCCGTAGCCGTTCGGCGCGTAGGCGTCGACGGGCGCGGTGCCGCGGTAGCCGTCCTCGACCGTGTTGCTCACCGGGAAGCGGCCCTGCCAGATGTTGGCGCGGTGCTCGCCCCCCGGCGTCAGCTCGTCACCCCACGCGAACCGGGCCTGCTCGAGGCCGCCTCGGGCCGCGTGCTCCCACTCGGCCTCGGTGGGCAGCCGGGCACCGGCCCAGCGGGCGTAGGCGTTCGCGTCCGCCCACGAGACGTGGACGACGGGGTGGTCGGCGCGCCCGTCGAGGTCGCTGCCCGGCCCCTCGGGGTGGTCCCAGGTGGCGCCCGTGACGGCCGCCCACCAGGGTGTGACGTCGGGCCGCGGCGAGGCCTTGCGCAACGGCCCGGGCAAGAACGAGGCGAAGACGTAGGACCAGCCGATCCGCTCGGTCTCGGTGACGTACCCGGTCGCCGCGACGAACGCGGCGAATCGGTCGTTGCTCACCGTGTACCGGTCGACCTCGAACGGACTGAGCACGACCTCGCGGATCGGCCCCTCTCCGTCGGAGGCGAACCCCGCGGCATCCTCGGTGCCCATGAGGAAGGGTCCGCCTCGCAGCGCGACCCAGGAGGCCCCGTCGTCCGCCGTGGTCGCGGCGGGCAGGGCGTCCGCCGCCGGGGCCGCGCCCTCGCCGCCGGGTCGCCCCGGCATGCAGCACGAGCTCATGAGTCCTCCTGACCGAGTGCTTGGTAGGTCGGGGGACAGTGTGCCCCGTCACGCCCACCGGGCCCAGGCTGGGGCCCGGTGGGACCGCCTGCCTGGCGGGGCCGAGGCTCGGTCAGGCGGCGCCCGTCCGGTAGCGGCGGACGTGGGCCATCAGCAGCCCCACGAGGTCGACGTCCCCCGCCGAGAGCCAGAAGAGCTGCAGCCCGTTCATCATCGCCAGGACCTCGATGGCCACGACCTCGGGGTCCAGGTCGGTGTGCACCCGGCCGGCCTCCTGGTCGCGTCGCACGATCGCCGTCAGCGCGGCACGGCTGTGGAGGTGACGCTGGCTGAAGTACTCGTGCGCCGGGTGGTCGGCGTCCAGGCTCTCCGCCGCCGTGAGCGTGAACAGTCGGACCAGGCCGGGCTGCCCCAGGTTGCGCTCGGCGATCACCCGCACCCACGTCTCGAGCGTGACGTCGTCGGGGTCCAACGCCCCGGCCATCCACTCCTCGTCCTCCGCGTCGCGCTGCTGCAGCACGGCGAGGATGAGGGCGTCCTTGGTCTTGAAGTGATGCAGAAGGCCGGGCTGGGAGACGCCGACCTCGGCCGCCACCTCCGCGAGCGAGGTCGCACGGAAGCCGGTCTTGGCGAACACGCGCGCCGCTATCTCAATGATCTCCTCGCGGCGGGTGCGGCGCGGCGCGATCGTCACGTGGCCTCCTCGGGTGTCGAGCAAGTGTAGGCGCTGTCGTAGCGGGAGACGCACGCGGTCGCGCCCGGTCTCTGCGCCAGTACGACCACATGACCGGGGCGAGCTCGTCCGGCGGCGATCAACGCCGTAATCGGAATCCCTCGATCCGTTCGACAGTAGCCCAGGGGCGGTGGCGCCCCTCGCGTGGGTTGGCGGCCACACTGCTCGCGGCGCCTCCTTGTTCTGCGAGAGACACCTCCCGTGGAAACTGCAAGGCTGAACCCGAGGACGTGCCGGGCCAAGGTGGCGTAGGTGAGGACAATAGTGTTCGGCCCTCCACGCCTTGCGCCGGAAGCGCCTGGATGTCACAGTGTGATCCACATCAATCGAATCGGTTCGATCAGGGGGTATGCATGGTCACGATCAGTGACGTGGCCAAGCGCGCCGGTGTCTCGCGTTCCACGGTCTCCTACGTATTTTCCGGTCGTCGAGCCATCTCGCCGGAAGTGCGGGCTCGTGTCGCGGACGCTGCCCGCGAGCTCGGCTACACCGCGAACGCGGGTGCCCGTGCGCTGAGGACCTCGCAGACGCGGGTGATCGGCCTTCTCGCCCAGTTCCTCGATGACGAGTTCGCTCCGGCGATGCTCCAGTACATCCAGGGAGTCACGGACACGGCCCGAAAGCTCGGCTACGACGTGCTCCTCGTGACTGACCCGGACGGTCCTGCGGCGCTGCGTCGCGTCACAGACTCGCGGATGGTCGATGGGGTGGTGCTGTTGAACGTCGCAGAGGATGATCCCCGAATACCTCTGCTCCGCAATGCGGAACAGCCAGGAGCCCTCGTCGGTCTTCCGCGCGACGGTGCGGGTGTCGACGTGTTCGACCTTGATTTCCCTGAGGCCGGGCGACTCATGGTCGAGCAGATGGTGGAGGCAGGCCACGAGGAGATGCTGCTCATCTCGCAACCTCACGACGTGGTCGAACGCGGCGGTGCCTACGTGTGGCGACTGCGTGACGGATGCATGCAGCGCGCCGAGCAGCTCGGGGTTCGCGTACATCACAGCTTCGCTCCCTCCCGCGCTCCCGAGATAGGGGAGTGCCTCCATGATCTTCTCGACGAGCACCCCGGGGTCACGGCCCTCCTGCTCAACAACGAGGCGGCGGCGACAGCGTTGCCCGGCGTCCTTCACCAGCGCGGGCTCAGCGCTCCCGACGACCTTTCAGTGATCGGCCGCTACTCCGAGGAATTCGCTCGTGTCTTCTCTCTTCCGTTCAGTTCGGTCGAGAGCGCACCCGACTTCCTGGGACGTCTCGCTGTCCAGCACCTCGTCCATCGCATAGAGGGGCAGCGCCCCCACGACTCCGCCTACATCGCCCGACTGGTCGCGCCGGTGTTCCGCGACCGCGGCAGTGTCGGCCCCGCCAAGAGAATCTGACCCGCTCAGCGTCCTGCAACCCGGGCAGACGTCCGTCGTTGCACCCGGCCGCTGCGCTCCGAGAAGGAAGGTCTCCTATGACATCCGTCGACGAACCCCTGGCGCGAGCAGCCCGCGCCACCTCGCCAGTCTCTACCCGGGCCCGCGCTGTCCCTGTCTCTCCGCGTACCGGGCGACTCCATCCGCTGCCACTGGACGCCCTGGTGCTGCACGGCGGACTGTGGCGTCAGTACCAGTCCGTCAATGCCGACCGGACCTTCGACCACGTCATGCACTGGCTCGATCACGAGGGCTGGCTGTCGAACTTCGACCGCGTCGCCTCGGGTGAACCGATGGGCGACAGGCCTGGGTGGGTCTTCTCCGACTCCGAGGTCTACAAGGTCGCCGAAGCGATGGCCTGGGAGTACGCCCGCACTGGCGACAAGACCCTGCCCGTGCGGCTCGAGGCGCTCGCCACCCGGATCGCCGCGGCACAGGATCTGGACGGCTACCTCAACACCGCGTTCGGGCACGGGGAGCAGCGGCCTCGGTGGAGCGACCTGGCGGAAGGACACGAGCTCTACGTCGCCGGCCACCTCCTCCAGGCCGCCGTCGCACACGTGCGCACGATCGGGGAGGGCACGCTGGTGCGTGCTGCGGTGCGGGCCGCAGACCAGTTGTGCGAGGAGTTCGCGGACGGGGCACGTGAAGCCATCTGCGGACACCCGGAGATCGAGGTGGGACTGGTCGAGCTCGGCCGGGCGCTCGACGAGCCGCGCTACATCGACATGGCCCGTACGTTCGTGGACCGCCGTGGCCACGGCTCCCTGGGCGAGGGCAACTTCGGTCGTGCCTACTTTCAGGACGACACGCCCGTGTTGACGGCCGACGTGCTGCGGGGTCACGCCGTCCGAGCGCTCTATCTCTCGGCGGCTGCGATCGACCTCGCCGTCGACCAGTCCGACACCGAACTGCTCGACGCTGTGCAGCGCCAGTACGACCGCACCGTCTCCCGCAGGACCTACATCACGGGCGGCATGGGGTCGCGGCACCAGGACGAGGGGTTCGGCGAGGACTGGGAGCTCCCCAACGATCGTGCCTACTGCGAGACCTGCGCAGGGATCGGTTCGATCATGGTGGCCTGGCGCCTCCTCCTTGCGACCGGGGAGGTCAGATATGCCGACCTCATTGAACGCACGCTGTACAACGTGGTGGCAGCCTCGCCGTCCGACTCCGGGGACGCCTTCTTCTATGCCAACCCCCTCCATCAGCGCGTGGAGGGTGAGCCCGTGGACCCGGTGCGGGCCAATCCCCGGGCCGAGAGTTCCGACCGTGCCCCCTGGTTCGAGGTCTCCTGTTGCCCCACCAACCTCGCCCGCACGTTCGCCTCACTGAGTGCGTACTTCGCTACCGTCGACGAGCGTGGGGTGCAGTTGCACCAGTACGGCGACTACGTCCTGCGGACGCCGTGGCGCGGTGGCTCGTTGGCGCTGAGTGTCCGTACCGACTACCCGGATGACGGCACTGTCGTCGTCGTTGTCGAGGAGGCTCCCGAGACGCCGTGTGAGCTTCGGTTGCGGGTTCCTGAATGGTGCGAGGGAGCCACGTTCCGGGTGCGCGGAGCCGCGCCCGTGGACGTGAGCCCTGGCTGGGCCACCGCGGTGGGCCCGTGGAGCCCGGGGGACCGGGTGGAGCTGCATCTGCCGCTGCGGCCCCGTGTGATCGAGCCTGACCCCCGCATCGACTCGGTGCGAGGGTGCCTGGCCGTGCAGCATGGCCCGGACGTGCTGTGCTTGGAAGGCATCGACCTGCCGGCCGGCTGGTCCCTCGACGACGTGGCCGTAGACGACCCGTCCTCGGAACTCCGCGAGGGGATGCCGGCACGGGTGTCGCTCCGCTCGCGCTCTGCACTCGACGCCGCGTGGCCCTACCGTCCTCGGGTGCGTGGGGCGGCCGGTCGCCTCATCGCGGGTCGTGCGACGAGCTCAGGCGAGGGCGCGGTGTCGTCCAGCCCCGGGCCGTACCGCGAGACGCATCTGGGGCCCGCGGACCCTTCGGGTGGTGCCGAGGACCGTGTGCGGGTCGCACTGAGGCCCTATCGCGGATGGGGCAGGCGGGGACGGACCACCATGCGCATCTGGCTCCCGACGAGCTGAACCGTCTGCCGGATCACGGCGCTTGCTTCTCGATCGCCGCAGGTCATGCAAGGTTCTCGGCCAAATCCTTAGTAACCGCTTGATAGTAGATGTGATCGTGGTTACATTAAGCGAACCGATTCGACGAATCGTTTCGACTGCATCGAATCGGTTCGACAGTGAAGTCAGGCGAGCAGGACGCGGCGACCGAGCCGGCCCCGCCCGCAGGCCGACGGGCAACCGTCCGGCGAACTGAATACCGGCCAGAACGTTTACCCGGCCGAACGGCCGAACCGAACGGCCGTCCTTCGTCACCCTGACGCCCGCACAACAGGCAAGGCGCAACGGTGGTCCGGCCCGAGATCGGCCGACCAGGCGTGGCACAGAGCGGCCGGACCATCGGTCGCAGCTGCTCACAGGCTCACACGGCGCGCACGGGAACGCCGCGACAGTCGGCCAGCACAGCAAGGCCAACACCAGAAACGCGGACCACGGTCACCGATGGGACACCGGCGGTGACCGACACAGACACGGCTGAGGGGCACTCGGGTTCCTCACCGCCGACCCCACAAGGCGCCCACCGTCCACCCGGACAGCGCGGCAGCAGACAGAGACACCGGCCCCTGCCGGTCCCACGAGGAGGAACAATGAACACCAAGCGCACCCGTCGTACGGGCCTCGCCGCGACCGCCGTCCTGGCGATCGTCGGCCTGGCCGCGTGCGGTGGCGACGGCAGCGGGTCGGCCAACGGCGACTCGGGTGAGCCGCTGACCACCGTGAGCTTCTGGGATCCCTACCCCCAGTACGACGACAGCTCCGACTGGGCGAAGTACGTCGAGGGCTGCGCGCCGGAGGGCACCACCCTCGAGCGGACCACGGCACCCAACGGCGACCTGCTCAACAGCCTCACCAGCGCCGTCCGCGAGGACAACGCCCCGGACGTCGTGCTCCTCGACAACCCGGCCGTGCCGGACGCGGCCGCGTCCGGCCTCCTGGCCTCCTCCGACGACGTCGACTTCGAGATCGGTGACGCCGACGAGAACCTCGCCGGCCCCGGCCTCATCGACGGCAAGACCTATGGCGTCCCGATCGGAGCGAACACGCTCGGGTTGTACTACAACGCCGACGTGCTGAAGGCCGCCGGTGTCGACCCGGCTTCGATCACCGACTGGGCCAGCCTCAACGACGCGCTCGCCGCGGTCACCGACAACGGCAACTCCGGCATCACCTTCGCCGGTATCGCCGGCGAGGAGGGCACTTTCCAGTTCCTGCCCTGGTTCTGGGGTGCGGGCGCCTCCCTCACCGACCCGGGGTCGTCCGAGGCCGTCGAGGCCGGGCAGCTCCTGTCGGACTGGATCGGTGACGGCTATGCGCCGAAGTCGGCCATCAGCGACAACCAGTCCGCCTCCTGGGACCTGTTCTTGACCGGCGGCTACGGCTTCGCCGTGAACGGCTCCTGGTTCGCCAAGTCTGCCGCCGACCTGGATTTCGACGCCGTCATGATGCCCATCCCGGCCAAGGACGGCGGCGCCGCACCGGTCCCCACCGGCGGAGAGTTCGCGGTCGCGCCGATCCACCAGAGCAACGCGCAGGCCCGCTACGACGCGGCCAACGAGATCATCGACTGCCTCGTCGGCAACGGCAATCAGGTCGAGACCGACGACCAGCTGGGGTACTTCGCCGCCAACGGTGAGGAGCGCCAGACGCAGATCGACGCCGACGCCGTCTGGACCCCGTGGACCGACGCCATCAACAACGCCCAGGGCCGCACCAGCGACCTCGGCGCCGACTACACCGCCACCTCGGGTGCGCTCTCCGCAGCCGAGCAGGCCGCCCTCAACGCAGCCGGTGACGAGGACGCCGTCGCGCAGGCGTTCGAGGAGGCCGGCCAGTCCGTCGGCCAATGATCCATCATCTCGCCGGTCCGGCGGCCGCATCGGGCGCCGGACCGGCGTGAGACCCCCGAAAGATCGATCGAGACGGCCGCGAGGTCGAGAACCAGGAGAGGGTGACCAGCCATGGTCCACCAGACCGAGGACGTGCAAGGCCTCGTCCGGCGCCCGCCCGCGCCCGAGGCCCGCACAGCCGAGGCCGCCGGTAGCGACACGACGAGCCCGAAGCGGCCCCGTCGCCCACGGATCTCCCGTCCCACGCTGGCAGGGCTCGGCTTCATCGCTCCGCTCGCGGTCTACATGGTCCTCTTCTACCTGTACCCGCTCGTTGAGAACGTCTCGATGAGCCTGCACCGCTTCACCCGTGCCACCTACGTCACCGGTGAGGCGCCCTTCGTGGGCACTGACATCTACCGCGAGGTGATCGGCTCCGCCACCTTCGCGCCCACCATCGTCCAGACGGGTCTGTTCGTCGTCATCTCTCTGGTCTTCCAGTACACGATCGGCCTGACCCTGGCCGTGTTCTTCCAGCGCCACTTCCCCCTCTCGGGGGTCCTGCGAGGCCTCTTCCTGGTCCCCTGGCTGCTACCGATCATCGTCTCCGGCACGACCTGGCAGTGGATGATGGACGCCGACTCGGGAGTCATCAACGGTCTCCTCGGGGTCATCGGCATCGACTCGGTGTGGTGGCTCAACGCCGACAACGCCCTGTGGGCAGTCATCATCGCCAACATCTGGCTCGGTATCCCGTTCAATCTGGTCATCCTGTACTCCGGCCTGCAGAACATCCCGACTGACCTGTACGAGGCGGCGTCCGTGGACGGCGCCAGCCCCTGGCGCCAGTTCTGGTCGATCACTTTCCCGCTCCTGCGGCCCGTCACGGCCATCACCCTGCTCCTCGGCTTCGTCTACACGCTCAAGGTCGTCGACATCATCTGGATCATGACCACGGGCTCAGGGTCGTCGCAGACCCTCGCCACCTGGGCGTACTCGATGGCCTTCGGAAAGGGTTCCTCGGCCATCATCCGCTACTCCGAAGCCTCGGTGGTCGGCACCGTCCTGCTCCTCATCGCAGTCGCGATGGGATTCGTCTACCTCGCTGTCCAGCGCCGTCAGGAGGCCTGAGTCATGGCCATGCAGGCCCTGCCGGAATCGACCGGCACTACGCGAAGCTCGGCTCCCCGCCGGCTCGGTCGTCCCGGCCGCACCGGTGGTCCGACCAAGGCTGCGGCCGCTCGCCCGCGTGGGCGAGGTTTCTGGAAGACGGTCCTCGGGCTCGTCCTGACCGGCCTCATGCTGTTCCCGCTCTACTGGATGGTGAACGTCTCGCTCACTGAACGCAGCGCCATCCGTGAGGCCAGCTTCTACCCCCGCGCCTTCACCCTCGACAACTACCGGACCGTGCTCGGCGACCAGCTCCCCTACCTGGGGACCAGCGTGATCATCGGCTTGGGAACGGTCGTCCTCACGCTGATCATCTCTGCCCCCGCCGGATACGCACTGGGGAAACTGCTGACCCGTGGCAAGCGTGCGCTGAGCTTCCTGTTGATCGTTGCCCAGATGATCCCGGCTGTCGTCATGGCGCTGGGTTTCTACGCCGTCTACACCGACCTCGGCGTCCTGGACACGTTGCCGGGGCTGATACTGGCCGACTCGACCATCGCTGTCCCGTTCGCCGTGATGCTCTTCTCGGCCTTCATGAGCGGCATCCCCAAGGAGCTTCTCGAGGCAGCCCAGATCGACGGTGCGTCCCATACCAGGACGTTCTTCACCGTCGTCCTGCCCCTGTCCCGCAACGCTGCGGTCACGGTCGGCCTCTTCGCATTCCTGTGGGCTTGGTCGGACTTCCTGTTCACCTCGACCCTGAACAGGGGGGGAGGGGATCTCCGGCCGATCACCATGGGTCTCTACGACTACATCGGGTCGCAGAACCAGGAGTGGGGCCAGCTCATGGCGACCGCTGTGCTGGCGTCCATCCCGACCGCCGTCCTCCTCGTCGTGGCCCAACGTTTCGTCGCCGCGGGCCTCACCGCCGGCGCGGTCAAGGACTGACGCGTCGTGATCCCCACCAGCTGGGCAGCACGTACCCCTCAGCCCATGGATGCTTCGTGCATACGCTCCTCTCAGAAGCGGATCACGACGCGACCGGAAGCGAGCACGCTGCCGCCGTTGAATGTTCGACAGGTGCCCTTCTCTCATCGTGGATCGTGGACCAGCCTCTCCCCGGTCACCGGGACTTGCTCGATCTCCGACACCATCCACCTGGTGTCGCACGTGAACGGCATGCACGCCGTGCTCGCTCTCCGGCCGGAGGTCGCGGGTCGGTCCGTCGACCTGCGATGGGACGCCGACCCGGCCGAGTTCAGGTGGGTCTACCGCGATGAAGGTGGGCCTACGATCCGCGCCGCGTTCGCCGGCGCCGAGACGATCCGACTGCGCGGCGACGGTAAGACGGTGCTGCGGATCAGCGACGCCGCCGGCACCCTCACCCCGTTCACCGGTACCTATTTGTTCGACGACCCCGTCGACGACGCACCGGTGTTCACGTCCTACGAGACCGGACGCCGGTACCGGGTCACGCTCCTGGAGGGTTCCTGCGAGGTGACTGGTTCAGGTGTGCTCGGTGAGACGCCCCGGTCGGTCCTCCTGGGCGGGTGCGGCGGACCCTGGGAGGCATCCATCGAGGAACTCACGTCCCACCGTGCCCCGTACCGGGCGGAACGACCCTTCGACGATGTTGTGTCCGCCAGCGCCGCCGCGTTCGGGACCTACCTCGACACGATCGCCCCGTGGCGGGACGAAGGCACACCCGCTGTCGACCTGGCCGCCTACGTCCTCTGGTCGGCAACCGTGGCCCCCAGCGGCTACCTCACCCGCGAATCGGTCCTGATGTCGAAGCACTGGATGGACAAGGTGTGGAGCTGGGACCACTGCTTCAACGCGCTGGCGCTCGCACCCGGGCTGCCCGACGAAGCACTCGACCAGTTCCTGGTGCCGTTCGACCACCAGGACGGGAGCGGCGCCCTACCGGACTCCGTGACCCAGTCCGAAGTGCTCTACAACTACGTCAAACCACCGATCCACGGCTGGGCCCTAGCCAGACTGCGGGCCACGGCCGCCCGCACCCTGACCCACGAAGAGCTCAGCTCCCTGCACGACCGGCTCGCAGCGTGGACCAACTTCTGGCTGGAGCACCGCCGCGTCCCCGGGTGGCGGATACCCCACTACCAGCACGGCAACGACAGCGGTTGGGACAACTCCACGACGTTCGATCGCGAACGGGTAGTCGAGTCCCCGGACCTCGCGGCGTTCCTCGTCGTCCAGCTCGACGTCCTCGCCGGGCTCGCCGACGAACTCGGACGCCCGAGCGGCCAGTGGGCGCGGGAACGCGACGACATGCTCCGCGCCCTCACAGATGAGCTCTGGACAGGGGACGGGTTCGTCGCGCGTGGTGTGCGCGACGGTCGCGCCAGCAGCGGTTCGAGCCTGCTCAACACCCTGCCCCTGGTCCTGGGCGACCGGCTCCCCGTGGCCTCTCGGGACGTGCTCGTCACGGACGTGACCGAGCACCTCACACCGTGGGGGCTGGCCACGGAGCCCGTCGGGTCGCCGCTCTACGAGGACGACGGATACTGGCGCGGCCCCATCTGGGCGCCATCGACGGCGCTGGTCGAGGACGGACTCCGGCGTTGCGGGGAGAGCGATCTTGCCGACCAGGTGAGCGCACGCTTCCGACACCTCTGCGAGGCGTCCGGTTTCGCGGAGAACTTCAATGCGCGCACCGGAGAGGGACAGCGTGACCGCGCCTACACCTGGACAGCCGCGGTCTACCTGATGCTCGCAGCCGACCACCAGCGGCGAGAAGGCTCCGAGGTCCATCAACACCGGACGCGCGCTGCCACCCGGGACCGGGTGTAGGTCACCTCCGTCGGTCCGCAGCTGGCGCCGGGACGGGATGCTCGTTGACCAGGTGGCACGCGTTCGTAGCCGGCTGTCTATGACCTTCGATGTGAACGCTCACATAACGATCCCTGCCTCACCCGGGCAGTGCTCGAGCCACACCCGGACGGGACCCGATCGAAGCCCGAGCAAGCCCCCCAGAAGTACCCGAAGAGAAGTACCCACAGAAGAGAGAGCACCTGCAATGAGGAACCCTCCGATGTCCAACCGGCTGCCACGCCTGGCAGTAGTGGCCACGGTCGCAGCCGCCTCGATGGCACTGCCCACCGCGGCTCCCACTCAGGCCGCCGAGGCCACAGCCGCAGCCGCCTCCGTCCCCGACCCCGTCGTCCACTACGAGTTCAGCGACGACCCATCCACCGGAGTCATCGCCGACTCGAGCGGCAACGGCCTCAACGCGACCCTCCTCAACCCCGGCACCGCCACCTCGACTGGCGACGCCCTACGGTTCTCCGGCGGAGCACCTGCCTCGGGCACCTCCGTACGTCTTCCGGCCGGCGCGCTCGGCGGCGCCGCTGACATGACAGTGTCCATGCGCCTGACCTGGAACGACGACGAGCGCTCCTGGGAACGGCTCTTCGATCTGGGCAGCGGGACCAGCAGATCCTTGTTCGTCACCCCCCGCTCCGGCGACGGGAGCATGCGCAACGTCATCACGGTCAATGGGGCTGGCGGCGAGAGACGCGTGAACGCCTACGACTCACTTCCCGCGTCTCAGGAACACACCGTCACCGTCGTCCTCGACGCGACCGACGACACCATGACCCTGTACCTCGACGGTGCGCGCGTCGGCACGACCGCCACGACCATCACCGCACAGGAGCTTGCCGGAGGCAGCACCGCGGGCTGGATCGGGCGCTCCTTCTACCCGGACTCCCTCCTGCCCGCCACGGTCGACGACTTCGTCATCTACGACGCAGCACTCGACGCCGACCAGGTCGCTGCGCTGATCCCCGGTACCGTCCCGACTGCCACCACCCTGGTCGAGACCGAGTTCGAGCGCCGCACCACCATCGGCGTGGCTCCCCAGCTCCCCACCAGCGTCCGATCGGAGTTCACCGACTCCTTCGACCGTGACGTCCCCGTCGAGTGGGACGAGGTCACCCCTGACCAGTACGACCACCGGGGCGACTTCGTCGTCGACGGTACGGCCGGCGGCCAGCCCGTCACGACCACGGTCATCGTGACCCGCGAGGGCGAGATGACCATCGACCTCGGCTCCGACACCGGCGACTTCACCGGCGGAGCCGCCGGTAGCCTCTACGGCCTCTACGACGACGGCATGCCCACCGACAACCTCGTCGAGGGATTCGGTCTCCAAACCACCGCCACGAAGGCCCAGGACGGCGGTCAGCACCCCGGGTCGGACGCCCTGGAGATCCTCGAGCCACTGGCCCGCACCACCGGCGGCAAGGTCTACATCCGACCCACTGACTACTACCGAGGCTTCCCCTACCAGTGGCCAGGCAACACTCCGCAGGAGAAGCTCGACGACTACTTCTCCAAGCTGCAGATACAGCTGGACCAGATCGACGCATTGCTCGCCACCAAGCCCGACCTCGTCGACAGCATCGTCATCGAGCCGTTCAACGAGCCCGAGGGCAACATGTTCGGCACCGGCCAGTGGAGCCTGAACGGCGTCAGCTGGCTCAATGACCCGACTGACTACTTCGCTGCGTGGGACAAGGCCTACCGGATGATCCGGGAGCACAACCCCGACATCCCGATCGCGGGCCCCAACACCAGCGTCCTGTTCAACCAGGTGCGCGGCTTCCTCGTCCACACCAAGGAGCAGGGCACGGTCCCCGACATCGTCACGTGGCACGAACTGAGCGACCCCGCGTCCGTCCGACGCAACATCGACCGGTTCCGTGGCTGGGAGGACGACGTCCTCGGCACCGAATCCGACCTGCCCATCAACATCGACGAGTACGCGTTCAACTACCACACGTCGGTCCCCGGCCAGATGATCCAATGGATCTCCGCGCTGGAGGAGAAGAAGGCCGACGGCATGATCGCCTTCTGGAACTTGAACGGCAACCTCACCGACTCGGCCGTGAAGACCAATCGCGGCAACGGCCAGTGGTGGCTCTACAACGCCTACACCCGCATGACCGGGCACACCGTCTCGGTCTCACCGCCGCAGCCGGACGTCAGCTACACGCTGCAGGGCACCGCGACGTACGACTCGGACCGCACCATGGCCAAGGCCATCATCGGCGGCAAGTCCGGCGACGCTTTCGTCGCCTTCGACAACGTCCCCGACGCCCTGGGCGGACAGGTCCGCGCCAACATCGAGGAGATCCCGTGGACCGGGCAGCTCGGTGACTCCACGCAGCCCCGTCACGTGGCCGACATCGTCCTCCCGGTCCAGGGCGGCTCCGTGTCCCTCGACTTCGGCGGCGACCTGCCCGATCTCGTGGAGTCCTCCGCCTACCAGATCACGCTGACCCCCGTGGGAGCGTCGCCCACCACGGAGGTCGCCCCGACCACCTGGCAGCAGACCTACGAGGCAGAGGACGCCGGGCACACCGGGAGCGGATGGTCCAACAACGGCCCCGAGGGCAATCCGAACAACGTCGGCGGGTTCTACACCTCCAATTTCCGCAACGTCGGCGGTCTGCGCACCGACTCGGACGTCAAGCTCAACTTCAGCGTCGACGTGCCCGAGGATGGCACCTACGACCTGCAGCTGTTCACGAGCACCCTGAACACGTTCTTCCGCGTCGCCGACAGCGGTCCGACCAACGTGTTCCTGTCCGTGGACGGTGACCAGGAGCAGGAGCTGTTCCTCCCCCTGGGCTACAAGTGGGTCGTGTGGGACCACACGGACACCACCGTCGACCTGACGGCCGGCGACCACACCATCACCGTCGCCGCTCAGAGCCTGGACGGAACGAAGAGCACCGTGGGCGACGCCATCGTCGACCGGATGGTCCTGTCCAAGGCGGACCCCTCCGCGACGAGCTCGGTCTACGAGGCTGAGTATGCCCAGCTCGACGGCGCCACAGCCTTCTACGGCGGCGACGGCTCGGTCTCCGGACCCGGTGGCGCCACCCTGGACGAGGGCAAGGACGTCACGTTCTGGGTCTACTCCAAGGACGACGCGCCGGCGAAGGTCCTGGTCGACAGCGCCGGCGGCACGCCGACGCTGCAGGTCAACGGCCGCCCTGTCCTGCTCAACAAGCGCACCGGCACGGTCACCTTGTCCGGTGGCGTGAACAAGGTCGTCGTCTCCGGGACCGCAGTGGCACTGGACCGGATCGTCGTCACCCCTGACTCCACCGTCCTCCCCGGGACGACGTACCAGGCGGAGAGCGCCACCCTGGCCGGCGACACGGAGGTCGTCGACCTCTCGCTCGCCGCGGGGGGCAAGGCCGTGGACCAGATCGGCGGAGCGCCGGGCAACGGAAACACGGTCACCTTCGACGTGCGCGCGGCCAAGGCAGGCCCTCACGCGGTGACCATTCGATTCTCCAACCCGGAGCAGGTGCCGGCGACTCACTACAACCCGAACCCGGTCGCGCGTCACGCCGACATCTCGGTCAACGGGGAGCTGGTGGCTCCGGGCACCATGTTCGTGCCGACGTTCCACGAGAACCAGTTCTGGGAGCGGACCGTGGTCCTCGACCTCGCGAAGGGCGCAAACGCCATCGAGTTCCGTTCCGAGGAGGAGCCCAACTGGGACCAGGAGACCTACGCCTCGAACGTGTGGGGCCCGGGCTGGCCCGGTCTGGTGCTCCGTGACGACATGGCACCAGTCCTGGACCAGATCGTGGTGCGACCGTTCGCGGCCCAGGTGAAGGCACTCGCCCCGACCCTGACCGCTCGGGAACGGCCCTCCATCTCCGGGGTCGCCCGGGTCGGCGGTCGGCTCCGTGCGAACCCGGGTACGTGGGGCCGTGGAGTCGAGTTCACCTACCGTTGGTTGCGTAACGGCGACCCGATCCGCAAGGCCGTGGGACGTGTCTACCGCCCCACGGTCCGCGACAAGGGCGACCGTATCCGCGTGCGGGTGACCGGCCTGCGGACGCGGGACGGCGCCAAGGGCACGGCGACCTCCAAGCCGGTCCGCATCAAGTCCGCTCGGTCGCGTCACAGCCGCTGAATCGCACGGTCCCGGGGCCCGGCTGGTCGGGCCCCGGGACCGCTGGGGCAGCGAAGGTGGCCGCCGCGAGGCCCACGGCGAGCCAAGGCAAGGATGGGAGCCTTCCGCGGTGTTCGTGACCAGATCGCCAGCGCACGGTTGATGCCGGCGACGACTTCGGACGCGCTGCTCGTGAGCGTCTCATCGCCGCTTCATCCCTGCCCCGCCAAGCTGTTGCCGGCTGGGCGTGCACGCACGCACCACACGCGGAGCGGGGGCGAGCTACTTCATCGGGCTCGAACGCCCTGGCTGATGTGCCCGTGGCGAGGAAGGCTCGCGCGGCCGTCACAGAGCCTGATCATCATGGTTGGATCGCGGTGACTCGTGTCTGTTGCTCAGGCCCTCGATCATCAGCGTGAGCCCGTAGCGGAATTCCTCCACCAGGTCGATCGAGCCCGGGGGTCGGGCCGTGCTCCCTCGCGCGGTAGTGGGGTCCACGCTGCTCGCGGCGCCGCCTGGACCGGCGAGAGACGCCTGTCGCGGAACCTGCATGCCGAACCCGAGGACGTGCCTGGCCAAGGTGGCGTACGTGAGAAGAGCTTCGTCCGGCTCGAAGCCACGCTGCTGGAGGACCTCGAGCGTGCGCTCACGGAGTCCGACTGCGTGGGGGCCGGACGGGAAGTCTGCCAGGAGCAGTGGGGCGACGTTCCTGTGCGCCTGCAGCGTTGCAAACATGGCTTCGGCGACGTGTCGCAGACTGACGTCCCACGTGGCCTGCGTCAGGAGGGTCTCGTCGAGCTCCACCTCTCCAAAGACCTGGTCGACCACCGCGCGGATGAGCGCTGCGCGATCGGAGAAGTGCCGGTACAAGGTCGCTGTGCTCCCTTTGAGTCGAGCAGCGAGGGACCGCAGGGTCAGGGCCTCTGCGCCCTCTTCATCGACGATCCGCAGCGCGGCCGAGACGATCCGCTCCAGGGGTACCGGGGGGCGGCCAGGCCCTCTGTCAGAGGTCGAGCGCGCATCAGGAGAGGCAGTCGGCATCTCGTCAGTATGCCGCCCGGGCTTGGCCGGCTGGCCAGCCATGCCAATAAGGGATACAGTGTGGTCATTATTGGCGCCGGTGGTGAGCGGGCCTCGCCGGCATGCCCACTCGTCGGCCCGCACGTGTCGGAGGTGTGACCCATGTCCACCCATTCCTCCACTTCTGTGCTCGTCGTGGGCGCTGGTCCGGCGGGGCTGACTCTCGCCTGCGACCTGCGCCGCCGTGGCGTCGATGTCCGCATCATCAGCGCGGCTACCGGGGTCTTCCCGGGGTCCCGTGCCAAGGGGGTGCAACCGCGCACTCTGGAAGTTCTCGACGACCTGGCCGTACTGGAAGATGTCGCTGCCCATGCCACGACCTACCCCAAGCTCGGAATACATCTCGGCCCCGCGGTCATCAAGCGCAGGATGATCTCGCTGCACCAGGCCACGGAAGACGTCCCGTATCCCAACACTCTTCTGTCCGGTCAGTACGACACGGACGCCGCACTTCTCCGGCGGCTCGAGCAGCTCGGCGGTTCCGTCGAGTTCGAGACTCGTCTCACCGGCCTCGCCCAGACCGACGGTGCTGTCACGGGGACCCTGGAAGGGCCCGGCGGAGTCGAGCAGTGCTCAGCTGACTACCTCGTCGGCGCCGATGGTGGCTCGAGCGCGGTCCGCAGGGCGGCAGCCATACCGTTCGAGGGGACGACGGACGAGACCGACCGGATGATCGTGGCAGACCTGGTGATGTCCGGGCTCTCCCGAGACCTCTGGCACATCTGGCCGGGGCTCAACGGTCACTTCATGGCGCTGTGTCCGATGCCTGGTGGTGAGCTCTTCCAGCTGATGCTCAAGCTCAAGCCCGGTGAGCCCGCTGAGATGACCTCGGATGCGCTCACGAGGGCCGTCCGCGCTCGCCCGGGCACCCGCTCGGTGGAGATCGCGGAGGTCCGATGGTCGTCCGTGTGGCGGCCCAACGTCCGGCTGGCCCAGCGCTACCGCAGTGAGCGGGTCTTCCTGATCGGCGACGCCGCCCACGTCCATCCGCCCACCGGGGCTCAGGGCCTCAACACGGGGGTGCAGGACGCCTACAACCTCGGCTGGAAGCTCGCGCAGGTCATTGCCGGTGCGCCTGATGGTCTGCTCGACAGCTACGAGGCTGAGCGGCAGCCGGTGGCGGCCGGCGTGCTCGGGCTGGCCGTCAGGCTCTACGACGACACGCGCGCGCGCCCGGCGGCGGCATTGAAGCGAGGCGACGAGGAACGGCAGCTCTCCCTCACCTACCGTGGTGGACCGCTCGCGCTGGACGTGAGCACCGACAGCCCCGGCGTGCGACCGGGCGACCGAGCGCCGAATGTCAGCTGGGTCGATCCGAGCGACGGCCCCCAGCGTCTCATCGATCACCTGCGCGGTCCGCACTTCACCCTCCTCGCGCTCGGCGGGGCGGCGGTCGAGGCGGTCGGGCAAGTCGCCTGGCCGGACGCTGGCGCGCGACTGCACACCATCTCGCTCACTGGTGCTTCGGCTCAGCATGTGGCCACTGCCTACGGAGTCACCTTGCCGACCCAGGTGCTGATCAGGCCGGACGGCTACGTCGCACAGGTGGCCCACGAGAACTTTGCTGATGCAGTGAACCGATTCATCTCGCTGAGCGCGCCCCGATGATGCGCCCAGCGGCCCAGCAGCTGGGTAGGGGGCAGGCGGTGGCCGGCGCGGCACGTCGACGCAAGCCGAGTGCTCAGACGTAGCACCTCCGCCGCGTCAGATGCTTGAGGCATCGGGGCGGGGCGTCCTGACACACTGTGGTCCGTGAGTGAGGAAGCCCCTTCGCGCAAACGCGGGCACAAGCTTGAGGCGGCCATCCTCGAGGCGGCCTGGGCCGAGCTGTCCGAGTCGGGCTGGCGGGGGTTCACGATCGAGGGCGTCGCCAAGCGGGCGCGGACCGGCAAGGCCTCGATATATGCCCGCTGGCCGACCAAGGCCCTTCTGGTCCATGCGTCCGCGCAGATGGTCGGATCACGGCTGCCCCGCCCAATCCCTTCGACGGGACACCTCGCCGAGGATCTCGCGGCGACTCTGACAGCGGCTGCCGAATACCTGAGCGGCCCGTTCGCTGAAGCACTCCATGCCATCACCGAGGCCCTTCGGGTGGACCCCACGGCCCCCGCGATCGACGCGGCCACCGAGGAGATCCGCATCGTTGCCGACATCATCCGCGCTGCTCAGGCCGCTGGCGAGCTGGGTTCGGGCGCCGTCCCACGATCAGTGGCTCACTGCGGTTTCGCGCTGTTGAACTACCACCTGATGACTCGTCGAACCCCGCCGGACCCCGATGAGATCGAGTCGATCGCACGCGACGTCTGGGCTCCGGCGATCCGCGCCAGCCTGCCCTGTGCTGACTGACGGCGGCCTGGGTGGCCGGGCTGCTCTGGCTGCACCCCAATAGAGGTCGCCGCGTTCTCTATTGACGTCGTGTGACCCCCGTCATACAGTGCTGCCCACCCGCTGAAAGGTTTCAATATCTGGGGCGGGCCCGCGTGGACCGAGCCCTGTCCACGACTTCGCCTCCGGTCCATCGACCGCCGCTTGCCAGGGAGTCGCGTGATGCACTCATTCCCCCTCAGAACCAGACTTCGAGCCACGCTCGCTGCTGCAACCATGGCGTCCGTCGTCATGGGGCTGGCCCCGATCGCCCCGAGCCTCGCGACAGAGCCACAGGAGCAACCTGCCCGAGCAGCAGGTTCGACGGTGGACTGGCGCGAGTACGTCCTGGGGCCAGACCACAAGCTCGTTGCACCGGTAGCGGTCACCTTGCTCTCCGGTGATGTCACCAACCTCCCCGCACTGACCGGCGCGGGCGGAGCAGCCACCTTCACTGTCGAGGAGGGGGGCGAGCCGGCCTCGGTCCTCATCGACTACGGGAAGGAAATTGCCGGCACGCCTTTCCTTGATTTCGCTGAAGGTGACGACAGCGCCGCGCCGGACATCTACACGGCCTTCAGCGAGACCCGCGACAACTTCTACGGACAGGCGCTGAGCAAGACGTCGGCGCCGGCAAGTAGCGGCGATTCTGTGATCGAGGTGACTGGCCCGGCTCTCTTCCGCGTTGGCGACACCATCCACTTCTACCCTGCGGGTGGCCAGAACGTCGTCACGGCCATCGACGGGGACGTGCTGACCCTCGAGAATCCGCTGGCGGCCGATCTCGGCACCGGGGTCTACGTCGTGGCGCTGACGAGTCGCCTGTCCGGTGACAGCACCACGTCGGCCGGCTACCCCAGAGTGCTCAGAATGGCCGTCTCGAGCGGAGCTCGGGCATTCGGATCGTTCGAGGGTGGCCAGCGCTATCAGGTCATTGAGCTGCAGGACCCGGGCTCGGTGAGCATCACTGGTGTCGGGACCAGGTTCGAGGCCTATCGCGCCACGGCTGCCAAGTACGAGGGCTACTTCCTGTCGAGCTCTCGGAAGCTCAACAAGATCTGGTACAGCGGGGCCTACACCCTGCAGACCAGCATGCAGCCGGCCGGGAAGGGGGCCCACCCGGAAACCGTGCCGGTCGTGCTGGACGGAGCCAAGCGCGACCGCGCACTCTGGGCAGGTGACCTGGCGATCGAAGGTCCTGGCATCCTCGCCACCCTCGGTTCCAACGGCCAGGAGTATGTGCGACAGACACTCCTGAAATTTCTGCGCACGACCAGCGCAGGCGCGGGCATCAATGGCCAGAACGCCCGCTCCGGGGCGATGGAGCCGTACTCGAACAGCTACTCCCATTGGGCAGCCATCGCCGCGGTGGACTACGTCAAGAGGTCCGGGGACATGCGCTTCGCCCGTCGGTTCCTTCCGGTTCTTCAGGGTCAGCTCGCGTTCGACCAGACCCTCACCCGCAAGAATGGCCTCGTCGCCACGAGCGACGACTCGTGGGATGTGGCCGGCGGATACGACTGGAATCCCTACGACGGTGCGAAAAGTGGGGTGGTGACGTCCTTCAACCTGTTGTACTTCGAGGCATTGCGGCAGACCGCCTATCTGGAGCAGCGGCTTGGTGACGTTGCGGCGGCCGAAGCCCACCTGGCCACGGCCTCGAAGGTCAAGCGCTCGATCAACCGAAGCCTCTTCAACACGTCCACGGGCGTGTACGACAATTCCGCGAGCGATCGGGGCACCGTCGCTCAGGACGCCAACTCGCTCGCAGTCCTCTTCGGAGTCGTGCCTCCGACGAAGCTCGCAGGGGTGCTCGCCTCGCTGAAGGGATTGTGGGGTCCCTATGGATCTGCGCCCTACTCGGACGCCGCCCACAGCACGTTGATCAGCCCCTTCATCAGCGCCTTCACCTCTGCGGCCCTGTTCGAGCAGGGCGATGTCGCCGCGGCCAAGGACTTGGTGAAGCGCACCTGGGGGCCGATGACTGAGGCTCGCAATCCGAGCTACACCGGCACGTTCTGGGAGAACGTGGCGTCGGACGGCACGGTTGCCGACGCCTCGACAAGTCTGTCCCATGGGTGGTCGGCGGGTGCCACGGCAGTCCTGAGCGACTACGTGCTCGGGGTCAAGGCGATCGAGCCCGGCTACCGCACGTTCGAGGTCGATCCCGCGTTCGAGACCGTGCAGTGGGCGCGAGGCGCGGTGCCGACGCCGCGTGGTGCGATCACGGTTCGGTGGCAAGCCGTCGGGGCCGGCCACGAGCTCCGAGTCCGGGTGCCTGCGCACAGCACGGCAAGGGTCAGGACCGATGGCCGACGATGGGTCACCGTCAAGGGCGGACCCGCCGGCGTGAGCCGGGTGTTCGTCATCAACTGAGCGACGTCGTGCAAGACCTGTTCGGCCGGCCGACGAAAATGGACGGTCGGGACAGGGCACGCACGCTGCCGACAAGCAAGACAGACCCACCCAGGCAGAGTCGCAAACGATCCCGGGCTGGGACGCCGCACCGCGTCGAGTGCAGCGTCTCGGCCCGGGATCACCTGCGTCAGACGAGTCATGCGACAGGAAGATCCCAGCGTCTCGGCGCGTGCCGACGACGTTCGGGTCGAGGCCGATGCCTCCTCACGCCAGACTTCGGGTCAGACCGCGACGGGGCGCCGTGGGTGTGTCCATCGCACGGCCAGCAGCGCGGCGGCGCCGAGTGCGAGCAGGAGTGCGACGCGCTCGGGGCTGGCGAGCAGGACAGCGACGACGGGCTCGAGCGGATTCCCGGTCGTGAGGCCACGTTCGATGGCCCAGGACGCGGCGACGACACCGATGCACCCGGCGAGCACGGTCGTGGCCACGCGGGAGCGGGCCAGCACCAGGAGAGGTGCGAGCACGAGGACGAGGGCGAGGACCTGGGCGGCCTCGAGACCGAGGTTGAACCCGAGGAGCGGCAGGACGAGGTCGGAACCCCGCAGCGACAGCTCACCGAGCGCGCCGGCGAACCCGAGGCCGTGGACGAGGCCGAAGACGGCCGTGAGGCCGAGCTCCCAGCGCCACGACAGCCGCGGGCGAGCCGCGTGCACGGCGGTGACGAGGATGGTCAGCGCGATCGCTGTCTCGACCCACCGGCTCGGCAGGTCGACGAGACCGGTGGCGGCCAGGGCAAGGCTGATCGAGTGGCCGACGGTGAAGGTCGCCGTGAGCAGGACGAGGCGTCGGACGGTCGTTCGCCATCCTGCCTTCACGGCTCCGGTTCCTGCGTCCGAGGCCTGGACCGACAGCGACCGTCGGGCCACGCCCAGGGCCAGCAGGCACAGGAGGAGCAGGTGGTCGGCACCGGAGCGGAAGTGCTCGAACCCGATCGCGAGCATCTCGCGGACCGTGCTGAGCGACGAGGCGGTGGGCTCCGCGGCCCCGGACGGGAGAGTGACGGTGAGGGACGTGCTCGGCTCGGCCTGGGTGAGGGTGGCGACCAGGGAGGTCTCGCCGTCGGTGCCCACGGCGCCGACGTAGACCTGGTGCGTCACGATGACGTCGGTGACCAGGCCCCACGTCAGTGCGAGGTCCGTGAGCTCGGTGCCGGTCGCGGTGTTCGCGGGCACGGCGCGCAGGACGACGCGGGCAGCGTCCACGCCCTCGACGGAGCCGGCGGTGACCCGCTGCACCGAGAGGGTCCATGCGGTGCCATCGGCGGCGGTGAGGGAGACCTTGCTCAGCAGCAGGTCGGTGATGGAGTCGGCGTCGGCGGTGACCGCGGCGTCGACTCCGTCGTCGGCAGCGTCCTGGGCGAAGGAGGTGCCATAGGCAAGGTCGAGACGGTCGAGCGGGACGCGGGCCACGAGGGTGACGACGGGGGACTCCGCGGTGGCGTCGGCGCCGAGCCGGGTGACCACGAGCGTAGGGGAGGCGCCGTGCGCGCTCGCCGGGACGGCCAGACCGACCAGCGCGAGCGCGGCGGCCGCGAGGCCGGCGGCCATCAAGGCCACCGACCTCGCGCACCGCTCCAGAGCCCCGGTGTCGGGAATGGTCACGACGACGTGCCCGTCCCGTAGTCGAGCTCCTTGTCGCGGTAGATCGTGTGCAGGTGGATGCCGGACTCGCCGGGGTTGTCCACGTTGGCCCACTCGATCCAGACCCGGGGACCGTCGATGCGCAGGTAGGAGCCGGTGGTGTCCTGGTCGACCTGGCCCGACCACGACACGTAGGTGTCCTCCAGCTGGGACTCGTAGAGGTCCAGCAGCGGCTGCGCGAGATCCTCGTCGTAGTCGTCCACGTAGCCCTCGATGACCGACCAGACGAGCTCCTGCTCCTCCTCGGTCAGGTCGCCGTAGGCCACGCCCTCGGTGTCGGGGTAGTCGGTGTCCGACTGCGGGCCCATGACCAGCTGGTCGTAGGTGCCACTGAGCTCGGCGGCCGCCAGGGTGTCGTCGTCCATCGAGGTGAACAGGGCGAAGAAGTCGTCCGCGAGGTCGCCCATCGCCTCGACGCTCTCGCCGTCCTCGTTGGTGTACTCGATCGGCTGGACGCCCTTGAAGTACGGCGTCACCGAGAGGGCGCCGTCGCCGACAGTGACCATGATGCCGAGGTGGTGGCCGCCGAACTGGATGGCCCAGGCGTCGTCGGTGGACGGGTCGCCGTAGAAGGCGATGTGGTAATTGGCGGTGCCGTAGGTGGTGTCGTCCTCGCCGGAGGACAGCGTCTCCTCGGAGCCCTGCTGGGCGGTGAAGTACTCCAGGCCCTGGTCGGAGAGCACGGTCTCGAGGATCGCCATCACGGCTTCCTGCTGGGCGTCGGAGAGGTCGCCCATCCGCAGGCCCACGCGCCCGCTGAAGAGGCCGTCGGGGAAGTTGGACCAGCTGCACTCCTTGGTGGAGAGGTCGGCGAAGTCCTGGGTGACCTCGGTGACCTGGTCGTCGTCCAGCAGAGCGATCAGCGCGTTGGCGGCATCGACCGCCTCGGCGGTGACCTCGGTGGTGTCGGCGTCCGGGGTGGAGGCGGAGATGGTGTCGGTGTCGTCGGCCTCGCAGGTGGTGCTGCCACCCATGCCGCCGCCGTCACCGGGAGCCTCGCCGTCGCCCGGGCCGCCCGAGGGCATGCCATCAGCCGAGGCCGAGGTCGAGTCGCTCGCGGTGCTGTCGTCGTCCGACCCGCAAGCGGTGAGGCCGGCGAGGCCCAGGGTGGTGACGGTCGCGCCGACGGCGAGCCGCACGGCGAGGCTTGCACGCCGGGTGCGGCGCGCCGGCGCGATGAACGTGTTGGCCATGGAAGGGGTCTCCTGGTCAGAGTGGGTCGAGGCCCGGACGTGCCGGGTCGACGGCCCCGCGTTCTGGGGATGGCGCGACGGTGACGGACGTTCTTGTGCGAATCCTGTGGGCCCTCCGTGCGAGGCTCATGACGCCAGCTGGCCGCAGGCCTGCCACAGGCTGGTTCTCGCAGCGGGGCACGGTCGGGTCCCACGTCCGCCCGAGCGAGGCACGCGCCTCCGGCTCAGTGCCGTGGACGGCTGCCTCAGGTCCGGAGGAGTGCGGAGTGGAGCTGGTAGCGGCTGGCTGCGTAGAGGTGGTGGCCGACCTCGATGGCGCGTCCGCGGTCGTCGTAGGTGACCTGGTCGACCGTGAGCAGTGCGCTGCTGGGCTCCTGCAGGGTGTCGGCTTCCTCGGGTGTGGCTCGGCGTGCGCCGACGGTCTGGTTGGCGATGTGGGGGTTGACCGCCTTGGCGCGCAGGAGCCGGTAGAGGCTGGTCGTCTCGATCTCGGTGCTGGTGATCGGAGCCAGCTCTTCGGGTAGGTGGTTCGTCATCAGAGCGATGGGGACGTCGTCGGCGAGTCGGAGGCGGACGATGCGCAGGACGGGGCTTGCCGGGCGGACCTCGAGCAGGTCGGCCACCCGGTCGGTGGCGGGGGTCAGGCCGAGGTCGAGGACCTGTGTGGTCGGGTGGAGCCCGGCGCGCTCGAGGTCCTCGTGCAGGCTGGCGAGCTCGATGGAGCGGGACACGCGTGGGGGCAGGACCCGGGTGCCGATGCCTCGGCGTCGGACGACAAGCGCGGTGTCGACCAGCCGCTGCATGGCGCGTCGGATGGTCGGTCGGGAGACCCCGAGCATCTCTACCAGGGTCGGCTCGCTGGGCAGCAGGGTTCCTGGCGCGAGGTCACCGGAGGCGATGGCCTGCTGCAGGTGGGTGGCGAGCTGGTGGTGGATGGGGACGGGTGTGAGCCGATCGGGTACGAAGCCGGTGAGCACCGTCCGGGCTGGGCCGTCGGTCTCAGTGCTCGGTTCGGCCGGCCTGGCTCGGGGCATCTGTCTCGTCTTCGTCGCACTCGTGCAGCTTCGCCGCCTTGCCCCTGCATCAGCGGGTCGCTGGTGCTGAGGTTGTTCGATCGGGGCGAGGCTACGTCACTGCGCGCTGCCCGAGCCTGACGAACGAGCGCCCGACACCCGCTCTCGGTCGAGGCTCGGGGTGTGTGGACGCTCGATCGTTGTCTGCGACCAGGAGATCCGCTTGCGCGGTCGCGGTGGTCATCGGGTCGTCCTCACCTTCCGGCCGGCCGGGCCTCGAAAGGACCCCCTGCGTCGCGGGCTGCTCGAGACATCTTGGAGAGGAGCTCGATCAAGGTGGCTCGCTCGGTGGGGGAGAGGCAGTCCAGGAACGCGGCTGCGTGCAGGCCGTCACGCATCGCGGTCCACAGGTCCTGGCCTCTTTCGGTGAGGACGAGCACGCGCTTGCGGCCGTCGCTCGGGTGGAGCTCGCGCGCCACAAGCCCGGCTTCCTGGAGTCGGTCGGCCACCAGCGTGGCGGTCGACGGGTCTCGGTCGAGTCGTCGTGCCAGGTCTCGTGGCGTCACGGGGTCGGTCGACGTGGCCAGGAGTCGGATGGTCGGCCCTGCGGAGGCGGGGGCCCCGAACGCCTGAAGGGTCTCGGCCACCAGGGTGCCGCCCCGCTCGGCCAGGTCCGTCAGGAGTGCGAAGACCTGTGCCTTCTCGTGGGTCTCTAGTGGGGTCACGGTCGGGATGCTACGTTGTTCAAGTCAATGATACGACTCAATGAGATTGGTGAATGATGTGATGCAAGGAACGGACGGGCCGGTGTTGGTCACCGGTGGAACGGGCTACTTGGCCGGCTGGGTCATCGTTGAGCTGCTCGGACGAGGGTTCGCCGTCCGCGCGACAGTCCGCGACGTGCTCCGGGCGGAGCGCGCACGCGAGGCGTTGCTCGCCCACGGGCCCGCTGATGCGTCGCTGGAGCTCGTGGAGGCCGACCTGATGGCGGACGAGGGGTGGAGCGAGGCTCTCAGCGGCGTGAGCGCGGTCGTGCACACGGCTTCCCCGATGCCGTTCGACAGCAGTGTCGATCTTGTCGCGGCAGCGACGCAGGGCACCTCGCGCGTGCTGCGGCATGCGGCAGCGGCGGGAGTGACTCGGGTCGTGGTGACGTCGTCAGGGGTCGCGGCGTACCCGCCGGACGCGTCGCAGGTGATGAGCGAGCGCGAGTGGACGGCGCCGTCCGGCGACCCCCTCCAGGCCTATCCCGACTCCAAGATCCACGCGGAGAGGCTGGCGTGGGACCTGGCGGACGAGCTCGGGTTGGAGCTGACCACCGTCCTGCCGTCCTTCATGCTCGGTCCGCCGGCAGGTGATGCCGACCGCTCGGGCACCATCGGCGTGGTGCGTCGGCTGGTCTCGGGAGGGATGCCGGCTGTCCCCCGTCTGGGCTGGAACGTCGTCGACGTGCGGGACGAGGCGGTGCTGCACGTGCTGGCACTGCTCGACCCCGCCGCTGTCGGGCAGCGGTACCTGGGGGCCGGGGACTTCGTCTGGTACCGCGAGCTCGCCGCCACGCTGAGAGGAGGACTCCCGGACGTGCAAACTCGCATCCCCACCCGGCAGCTGCCCGACGTCCTGGTGCGCCTCATGGCGCGGCGCGACAGGCAGCTGCGGATGATCGTCGGAGAGCTCGGAGTGCAACGCCGTGCCGACTGCTCCAAGGCCGTCCGTGAGCTCGGCTGGCACCGAAGGCCGGTCGAGGTCACCATCCTCGACACCGGACACGCCGTGACCCAGGATGCGGGCCCCGCTGCGTGACCGGCAGGCGAGGTCGCCGGGGTGGGGGATGTCGCCACCGTCGCCGGCCGGTCATCGCCGCGAGAACGTCCCCACGTATTCCGCACAGACTCCCGCTACTCGCCGAGCTCAGCCGTTGCGAGCCGGACAGCGCGGATGGGGCCCGGGGTGGCGGAACCCGCAGGTCAGACCAGCTTTCACACCTCTGACCTGCGCAGACGTGGTTGCGGGCATCTGCGCCCGAGCTGGATAGAGCAGCCGCCTCCTAAGCGAAAGGTCGTAGGTTCGACTCCTACCTGGGGCACCCGGAGAAATTCCCTCTGTCCTGGGCGGATGGTGTGCGGGTGTGGCGCCTGCGACTCCGGTGACGTGGCTCGATCGGGTTTCTGGCCAAGACTTCCGCACGAACCGATCGTCGACGACGCCACGGCCGCTGGCTCACCAGCCCCCACACAGTCCGAGCGCGCTTGGGTTCCGCCACCCCGCGCACCGCGCCTGACTGGTTCGGCTGGCCGCTCTGGTGGTAGGTCCGTCTGATCGCGCCATCATATGCTTGACATCGGCAATCAATGCTGCCAACTTTGTCCTGACATTGTCTCGGGAAGGAGGTGGCTCGTGATGAACCCCCGCACATTGATCCCTGCGGTGATAGGTGCCGTTGCGTTCTTGATGCCGGCTGCTGCGATCGCTGGTGGAGGAAATGCGGGGAGCTTTGCGCATCCCTTCTACAACAGCGACTCGTCCGCCAAGCTCGCGCAGGGAACTTGGCGCTTCGACTGCTGGGCCGAGGCAAACTGTGACTCGCCCAAGATTCCCGGCTTCTACTACTACGGGAAGCTGAAGGACAGTGCCGCGGACGGTGACTGGGTCTACACAGACGGGAAGATCGACGGGTACGGGTGGGCCCACTCTGCGTCGGCTGAGAATCACAAAGGCAGCGACTCTCCTGCCATCTCGATCGCTCAGAAGGTCTCGTACTCGGACCCGCCCGGCAAGGGAAAGATTCAGGTCTGCCGGCACCGCACTGGCCTGATCCCGAACGTGTGCACGGCTTCCAACTGGAAGTACGCAGACTAACGCCGTGGTCGTGGCGCTCGACCTGGAAGACGTCTCGTTCTCCTTCGACGAGAAGGTGCACGTCGTCTCAGGTGTCAGCTTCAGGGTCGATAGTGGTGAGCGACGGGCCATCGTCGGGCACAGCGGCAGCGGCAAGAGCACGCTGCTGGCGTTGACGGCAGGAATACTCGCGCCCTCCTCCGGCGAGGTGATGTGGTTCGGACGTTCGCTGAGGGCGATGGATGACGATCAGCGGGCCGCCCTGAGGTTGGCCGAGATGGGGCTGGTCTTCCAGGGCGCGGAGCTGCTCCCCGAGCTGACCCTCCGACAGAACGTCGAGCTACCGCTTCGTCTGCTGGCGAGGCCGTGGCGTGGTGTCGCTCTGCCGCTGCTCGAGCGGCTGGGGCTGGACGAGGTGGCTGAACGCCTTCCGTCCCAGGTGTCAGGTGGTCAGCGGCAGCGTGCAGCCGTGGCGAGAGCAGTCGTCCACGGCCCGCGGATGGTGCTCGCAGACGAACCCACGGGGGCCCTGGACTCGGAGGCGGGGGCAACGGTGATGCGGTTGCTACGGGAGCTGACCAGTGAGCAAGGAACCACGCTGATGGTGGTCACCCACGACATGGCCATAGCCGGTGAGTGCGACGTCATCACGCGTCTGGCCGACGGGCGGGTCGCTTGAGCCCTCGCTTTCTTGCCCTCAGGCAGCGTTATGAGGGCATGGGCCTGGGATGGGCCTGGTTCTGTCGCCCGGACGCGAGTACCCGGTACCTGCGCCGCCAACGTGTTGTCGCCGCCGCCGTGGCTTCCTTCGTGGCGCTGCTGGCGGTGGCCATGTGGGTGGGCAGCCGAGACCGAGATGACCGGGGGCTTGCGCAGGAACCTCACCCAGCAGGTGCAGCGCAGACGACCTTCCACGTCGCGCAGACTGACGTTCCGTACGACGGCGACGTCTGGACGACCATCTACGTCGCTGCGAGCGGAGACCCGACGGCTCCACCTGGGCTCGATCACTTTCCACAACCTGGGGAGGTCTGGGTCTCGCCCGCCGTGCGTGATGCTCTCGACACGGACACGTCGTCGGCGTCTCGGGTCCCGGGGTCGATCACCGGAACGATATCGGCCGCCGGCCTCCAGTCGCCCGACCAGCTTCTTGTCTACGTCGCTCGGACATCAGCTGGACGAACCTGGTACAGCGCGGACGGGTGGGGGGAGAACGCGGACGTGGCCGGCAGGCCGACGGTCCCTTCGTTCGTGGTTCTGGCCTTGATCCTGGGACTGGCGGGCATGCCCGCGTTGCTCCTGCAACGTGCTGTGGCACGTGGTGCGGTCCTCGCTCGCGGTCTCTCCATGCGCAGGCTCTTTCGACTCGGCGTCTCCCGAAGGACGTTGAGCTGGGCGGCCGCGACTGATGCAGTGTGGTGCGGGTTGACGGGCTTTGTGGTGGCCCTGCCGGTGGCTGCCGCGGCGGTGTTGCTGTCACAGCCGGATGCAGTGCTGGGGCTCTCCTGGTTTCCGCCGCCCACCGTCTTGCCGCTGATTCCTAGTGCGGTGGTGGCGGCATGCCTTCTTGGTGGCGTGGCCATCGTTGCAGCGCGTGGGTCGGCTGAGCGCGTCGCCGCCATTGCCGGCGACGACCGCGGGCCCCTCCCGCTGAGGGCCTGGAGAAGGGTCCCCTTCGTGGCGGGCACAGCTTTGCTGCTCGGGATAGTGGTCCCTGGCGCCCTCACCGGACACGGGCACGCCTCGGGGGCCGTGTGGGCGCTGTACCTGGGAGCCCCGCTCGCCCTGGTGGGGGGCGTGCTGATCCTCCCAGAGGTCGTCGGCCGCCTGGGGGACACCCTGGGGTCGCGTGCTCGCGGCGTCGGCGCTCATCTGGCCCTGAAGCGAGTGGGCTGGGACCGGGATGCGTTGGCTGCCGCGGGCGCCGGCCTCCTCGTGGCAGTGACCTGTGCGTGGCTGGCAGCGGGCGTGGTCACGGATCTGGGAGCGACGTCCACTGCAGGACCGTTGGGGTATCAGTACTCGGTGACGTTCCCGGTGGCGGAGGACGACTCCGTTCGAGCCGTTGCCTCCATCCCGGCCGTCACCCGGGTGCTGCTCAACGGTCCGCCGCGGCATCGAACTGCCACTGGAACCTGCGAGGACCTGTCGCGCAGCCTGGGCGCTGTCGACGCGGGCGCGGGCGACGCGCTGGCCGCCGTGTGCGTGCCCAACTCCGTCTTCAAGGTCGTACCGCTCGGACGACCCGAGACCGCTGACCGGATCGCCATCGGTGGTAGCGACACGTGGAGGCTGGTGGGCACCCGCATCGTGGCTGCGGACCCGAGTACCGTCGAGGAGCCCCTGCGCGACCCGGAGCTGCTGGTCCATCCAGCGGACGATCTTGATGGGTACTTCTCAGCGGTCATGGGGCAGGCTCCGCTGGCCACCGTGGCAAACATCGAGGCGAGCACCTACCTGCCGATGATCGCGCCCACTCAGCGTCTACTGGTTGCCACGAGTGCCATGGGTGCAGCCGCCGGCCTGGTGCTGTGGTGGCTGTCCACTGCTGGTGAGGGTGACCGGTTCTCTCGCTATCACATGCGGCTCTCGGCCGTTGGCCACACGAGGGCGCCAGCCCTGCACTTCTGGGGCCAAGCGTTCGCGGGGGCGGTGACGCTCGTGTTCGCTACCTGGGTCGGTTGGCTCGTCGCGGAGGCCTACACAGTGATCGGTGGTCTCGGTCGAAGTCCGTGGCACTTGGGGCTGGTGGTGACCGCGACCGCCGCCTCGGCCCTGATGATGGCGCTGGCAGGCGGTCTCGTAGCGGCCAGACGGAGATCGCATGAGCCGCCGCGCTACCCCACCGCCGACTAGCCACGAACACGGCTCGCCGAGCACGCAGCACACGGATGCGCCGGACCTACGTCGGGCGCTGCGGGTCACGTCCAAGGCGCACGGCATCCTCACCCCCCCCGGCGCACGGGCCAGGAGGTCGAGAGGCGGTGAGGCGGAGAAGGGTGGTGGGCAGGTGATGCTCGCTCTCGTCCTGGCCATCGCGCAGGCTGGCATTGGTGCGGACCTGGGGTGAGGTCTCATCAGCGGTGGTGAGAGCGGTGGTGAGTGGTGAGGGCCCTGATGGAGGGGTTCACTACCCCATCCATCGGAGGCCCCGATGCCCCTCGCTCCGACGGCCCGCAAGGGCCACGCACTCTCCGCAGACGCCAGCAGCCGTCTGACCCACCTCCTCGCCTCGGTCGGCGAGCACGTCAACGCCGAGCTCGGCGACGGTATCCTGTGGCACCAGTGGCGGATGGCCGACGAGCGGCTGGCTTGTTTCGGTGGCCTGCACGGCGTCGTCATGGCCTGGCACAGCACCGACGTTCCGGTCCGGCCGGCGATTGCCGGGCTCACTGCCATCGGTTGTCAGCGAGGTGGAGACCAGCAGCCGGCCGCCCTGGCGGTGCTGACCTTGCTCGCCGGCGGGATCTGCCGGACGGCACACGACCTTGCGGAGGTGTGCCAACCCGAGGACGTGGTCTCGGCGATGTGGCAGGAGATCCGCGCGGCCGCGCCACAAATCGGCGATCGTGCCGCCCGTCACCTCGTCATGCGGACCCGTCGCGAGTCCATTCGCCAGGTGAGGACAGCCACGACTCGAACAGGGAACATCCGCGACAGATCCACAGACCCCGACTCCAGCAAAAACACCCGGATTCCCGAGCCGTGGGGCACAGATGAGGCACGAGAACGGTGTGCACGTCGACCGCCCCCAGGCGGCGCGCCAAGCCATGTCACCAATCCGTACAGCAGACCCGCTCGTCCATGAGCTGGTCATGGACGGCATGCCCGGCACGATGGTGCCGGGGTCCTCAGGATCGCGCGCCAGCCCTGCTGGCCGCCGGCTGGCCGACCCGGGTGACGTGACCCCATATTTCCTTGGAGAAAAAGTTTCAGTGTGCAAACATGTTGGGCATGAGCTATCACGAGCACACTGACCCGAAGTTCGCCGCGAAGATCCGCGCGGGGGCTCCTGCTGCCTTCGACGCGTGGATGAAGTTCAACCAGGCGTCGCTGCGCAATGAGGATGGCGTGCTGTCGCGCAAGACGGTGGAGCTGCTGGCGGTCGCGGTCGCACTCACCACGCAGTGCCCCTACTGCCTCGAGGACCACAGCAACGCTGCCCGGGAGGCAGGGGTGACTGAGGAGGAGCTGGCCGAGACCATCATGGTGGCCGCGACCCTGCGGGCTGGTGCCGGCCTCGCCCACGGGTTCGTGGCGGAGAAGTTCTCCCACGGTGCGGAGAAGGCTGCTGACTGACACGCGTCACCGGCGGGCGCCCCTGGGTCGCACTGGCCGCGTCCCGGGGGTGCCTGTTCTCGCGCTGGGCACCCTGTTGTCGCTGAGCGTGTGGTTCTCCGGCGCTGCGGTCGGATCGCAGCTGCGCAGCGAGTGGGGCCTGAGCGCCCTCCAGGTCTCGCTCCTCACTGTCGCCGTGCAGCTGGGCTTCGCGACCGGCGCGCTCGCACTCACGGCCACCGGCGTGGCCGACGGCGTGGACGCTCGCCTGCTCCTGGCCGGTGGGGCCGGACTGGCCGCGGTGGTCAACCTGGGTCTTCTGGTCGCTGACGGTCCTGCGTTCGCGGTCCTCACCCGGTTCGTGACCGGGATGGGCCTGGGTGCGGTCTACCCGACGGCCACGAAGCAGGTGACGACGTGGTCGCGCGAGCGACGCGGGCAGCTCCTGGCCTGGATGATCGCGGCGATGACGACGGGGTCGGCGCTGCCGTACCTCGTCGCGGGGCTCGGCGCTCCGGGTTGGCGGCAGGTGGTCGTGGGCACCTCGGCCCTCGCCGCGTCGGGGGCGGCCGTGCTCGCCCTCGGCGGTCGGCCGGGACCCTTCCCACACCCCCGCGGCGCCCGCGTGGTGGGCGCCGAGCTGCGGGCGGCCCTGTCGAACCGTCCCGTGGTCCTGGCGATCGCCGCGTACTCGGGTCACATGTGGGAGCTCTACGCCATGTGGGGCACTCTCCCCGTCTTCCTGGCCGGGGCTGCGGGCTCGAGGGGGTCGGCGCAGGTCTCCCTCGCCGTCTTCGCGGTCGTCGCGACCGGTGCCCTGGGCTGCCTGGCCGGAGGGGCGATCGGTGGTCGCCTGGGGCACCTGCGGGCGGCTCGACTCGCGCTGGTGTGCAGCGCGCCCGCGGCACTTGCGGCCGGCCTGCTGCACCAGGCGCCCGCCTGGGCCCTGCTGCCCGTGTGCCTGTGGTGGGGCTTCTGGGTGATCGCGGACTCGGCACAGCTGTCGGCCCTGCTGGTCGACAGGGCCGACCCGAGGCTGGTCGGTGCCGCTGCGGCCACGCAGCTCGCCGTCGGGTTCGTGACCACCGCCGTCGCCCTGCTGGTCGTCCCGCAGGTCGCGCGGGTCGCCGGCTGGGGGTGGGCGTACGGGCTGCTGGCGGTCGGTGCGCTTGCAGGCGTCCTGGCGCTGCAGTCGCTGGGCCGCCCGGCTGCGACCCCGTCAGGCGGCCCTGCAGGGGAGTGAGTGGGGGAGTGAGTGGAGGAGTGACGGGCGTCAAGTCTCAGGAAATTGCTTTCAGTCTGAAACCTTTCTACGCTGAAAATGATCTTTCCCCTCACGCTCATCAGGAGAACTCATGCCGCTCGGACTCGTCGCGCTGGCCGTGGCTGCGTTCGGTATCGGCCTCACGGAGTTCGCGATCATGGGGCTGCTCCCCGAGATCGCGACCGACCTGGCCATCAGCGAGACCACGGCGGGATGGCTGGTCACCGGCTACGCGCTCGGCGTGGTCATCGGTGCCCTCTTCCTCTCGTCCCTGCTCGAGCGCGTGCCGCCCAAGACGGCACTGCTGGGCTCCATGGCGCTCTACCTCGTCGGCAACGTGGTCTCGGCGACGTCGGACGACTTCAGCATCATGCTCGGCAGCCGGGTCGTCGCCGCACTCTGCCAGGGCGTCTTCTTCAGCATCGGCTCCGTGGTGGCGGCCAACATGGTCGACGCGAGCAGGCGGACCAAGGCCGTGGCCATCATGTTCCTCGGCATCACGGCGGCCAACGTCTTCGGCGTGCCCCTGGGCACCTTCGTGGGCCAGACGTGGGGCTGGCGCACTGCATTCTGGGTGATCGTGGTCGTCGGCGTCGTCGCCGCCCTGGGCATCATGGCCCTGGTGCGACCGACCGCCGTGTCCTCGCAGGTCGTCCCCCGTCGGCAGCAGCTCGCGATCTTCCGCCACCCCCAGGTCGTCTCGTCCCTGGCGATCAGCGTCCTCGGCTTCGGCGGGATGTTCGGCGGCTTCACCTACATCGCCTTCACGCTCACCGAGGTCACGGGCTACTCCAGCGGAGCGGTTCCGTGGTTGCTCGTCGTCTTCGGCCTCGGGCTCGTCGTCGGCAACACCGTGGCCAGCCGGTTCGGTGACCGTGACCTCGACGGCACCATCCTCGTGCTGCTGTCCGGCCTCGTGGTCACCCTCGTCGTCTTCGCGCTCACCGTGCAGAGCCAGGTGGCGAGCGCGATCTGCCTGTTCGCGATGGGCGGCTTCGCCTTCGGACTCATCCCGACGATGCAGGTGCGCATCGTGCGCTGGGCCCCGTCCGCGCCCACCCTGGCGTCGGGGGCGAACATCGCGGCCTTCAACTTCGGCAACGCGGTCGGTGCCTGGATCGCCGGCATCGCCATCGCCGTCGGGCTCGGCTACACCTCGACGCTCTGGGTCGGTGTCGTGCTCAGTGGAGCCGCGCTGCTGATCATGCTCACGCAGCGAGGACGGACGACCTCGCCCGACGATCGTGCTCGGGTCGAGGGCGACGAGGTGGTCAACGCCGCAGGCTGAGACCGGCGGTCGGCGACGGGAACAGGCCGACCAGTGCTGCACCGAGGTCCCGGAGGTCGGTGGTCGAGAAATCGGCCACCGACTTCTGCGTTGCTGCGGAGACGGCCACGTCCAGGTCCTCCAGGACCTGCTGGCCGGTCGGGGTCAGGCCTGTGAGCACGGCCCGCCGGTCGTCGTCGCAGACCTGCCTGCTGACCAGACCGCGCTCGGAGAGCCGGGAGACGAGCCGGGTGGCGCCGCTGTTGGAGAGGCGAGCGGCCTCGGCCACCGCGCTCATCCTCAGCTGCGAGCAGCCCCGGGCCGCCAGCAGGCGCATCACCGAGTACTCCTCCAGGGTCACCGGACCCGTGGCCGACAACGCGTCCGCCACGGCAGCGGAGACCGTGCAGTGCAGCGCATCGAGGGCTGCCCACGTCACGGCGTGGTCCTGCGGCTGCTCGGTCACGTGACCACCTCTCGGTTCCGTCCTTGTCCTGTCTCTCACGGTAACGCGCTCGGGCCGCTCGTGCTTCCCTCGCCGGCCCGGCCGCGGCGCAGTGTCGAACACTCTCCGGCTCTTGGTTCGCCGAGCGTGCCGGCGTCACCGCTGCCCTCTGGCGCAGACCCCTCGCAGGTCCGAGGCTCGTGACCGACAGTCTTGAATCGACCCACTCCAGGGCGTGCTGCACGAACAGGTGACAGCTTTGATCTGCCCCTACGGGTGGTTCCCGGATCGGGTGATGGCGGGCGTCAGTACCAGCGAGTCCGCCGAGCTCCGCGCAGCACGCGAGCGGATCAGGGGGCTCGAGACGAGTTCGCGATCGTCCGGCGCCCTGTCCGCGGCGCCGTCGAGACCGGCCGTGCCAGGTCGGTGGCCGTCAGGGTCCACGCGAGAACGAGGTCGGCGCTTCGCGTTGGAACTGGTACGGCTAGGTGTGCTGGAGGTCACAGTGAGGCACAATGGGCCGCGATTGTGAAACCTTTCAGTCGGCCTGGAGTCGTCTGTGCGGCAGCGGAGGTGTGCGACGTGGCCATAGTGGACCGCTGGACCTCGGTCCACCGGGGGACCGGCTGGATCGCCGACTCGCGCGACGCCCGCGCGTCACGGAGAAAGCGGTCGCCTCAGCAGACCGGTTTCGGTGTCGACTCTGCTGCCTGGACGTTCTTGGTCGCCGGTCTGGTGGCCTGGTCGACTCTGGTGGCGCCGTCGCCGGAGGACGAGGTCCTCGTGCGAGGGCCCGCCGGTCTCGAGGGTGCCGTACTCGTCATCGTGTTCCTCGGCCTGGTGCTCAGGCATCTGGACGCTCGAGCGGCGCTCCTCGTCTGTGCCTGTGCCGAGGGCGCCTCCGTGCTGTGGGAGCTGCCTGGCGGCGGCTACCACTACGCCACCCTCTACCTCGCCTTCGTCGTGACGGCGGAGCGTGGCCTGAGGAGGGCGGGGTCGTGGGTGGCGGCGGCCGTGCTCGGGGTCTACCTGGGTGAGGTCTGGGTGTCCGGCTGGCGCCCGTTCGCCTTCGCCCCTGTCTGGGTGCTGGTCTCCGGGCTCCTGGCGCTGGCGCTGGGTAACGGGAGGCACCTCCACGAGCGGCTGCGTCGGAGCCTTGAGAGACAAGTGAGCAGCAGCGCTGCCGCCGTGGCTGCGGTGGCCCAGGCCCGGGTGGCGGAGGACCGGCTCCGCATCGCCCGCGATCTGCACGACGCCGTCGGGCATCACCTCGCCGTCGTCCACCTGAGTGCGGCAGCGGCTCGTCGTGCTCTCCTCGAGGACGAGGGTGGGTCGCATCGGCGCGGCGCCCCCGGCCGGACGGAGCCCGCGGAGGTGCTGGCAGGCATCGACCAGGCGGCAGCTGCCGCACTGACCGAGATCGACTCCCTCTTGCGAAGGCTGCGCGACGAGGGCGGCGTCCAGGCACCTGTGGGCGCCGACGTCGCCGAGGTCGTGGCTGAGTTCAGGCGGTGCGGCCTCGATGTCCGCGCGGAGGGGATCGAGGAGCTGGGCAGCATCGGTGAGCACATGGCCCTGGCAGCGGGCCGATCGTTGCAGGAGCTGCTCACGAACGCGCTCAAGCATGGCAAGCCGGAGGTGCCCGTCCGAGTGATGGTGGCCCGCTCTCAGCAGGAGCTGCGCATGTGCGTCAGCAACGCCGCAGCCCCGACGGCCGGCCCGGGCACCGGCCACGGCTTGCAGGGCCTTCGCGAGCGGTTGACGGAAGAGGGCGGGCACTTGGAGATCTCGAGGGGCCGGAACTTCGAGGTGTCCGTCGTCCTGCCGGAGCGAGGGGAGGATTCATGAGCGAGCTCGCTCAGGTCGTGGTCCGGGTGCTGGTCGTGGACGACCATCACCTGATCCGCGCGGCGGTCCGGCAGATCGTGGACGCGGAGCCGGACCTGGAGGTGGTGGGGGAAGCCGGCGATGGTGAGGGCGCGGAGCGGCAGGCCATGGAGCTCCTCCCCGACGTCGTCCTGATGGACGTGAACATGCCCCGGGGTGACGGCATCCGTACGACGGCGAGACTCTCGGCCAACCCAGCCCTGGCTGAGATGAAGGTCCTGCTCCTCACCACGTTCGAGCAGGACGAGAACGTGCTGCGCGGGGTGCGCGCAGGTGCAGCGGGCTTCTTGGGCAAGAGCGCCTCCGCGGCCGAGATCGCCGCGTCGATCCGCGCGGTGCACGAGGGCGGCTCGGCGTTGTCGACTGCGGCTCAGAGCGCCCTCGTCCGCCACGTCGGAGGCCGAGGTGAGAATGCTCCGTTGCCGGGCGCGGTCGCCCGGCTGACCGAGCGCGAGCGCGAGGTGCTCGAGCTCGTGGGCCGAGGTGCTGACAACCAGACCGTCGCGGACGTGCTGGGTATGTCTCCCGCCACGGCACGCACGCACGTGAGTCGAATGCTGGCGAAGCTGCAGGTCGGGAGTCGGGCGGCCCTGGTGATCGTGGCCTACGAGAGCGGACTGGTGGTGCCGGGCGCTGGTCCGGTCGACGAAAGCAGCCCCCGCGGTCACGTACGTCGTCGGACGTAGCTCAACTGCCGCCCAGTGCAGGATGTGGCGTGCGCCACATCGACCCCAGGATGGTCCACGGCCGCCGTGTGAATCGATTCAGTCGCGGCCACCGACGAGAAGGGGCCACGATGACACGTACCGATCACCAGCCAGGGGCGCCGAGACGAAGGCGAGCACGCCGACTCTCCGGCCGCGCAGCAGCGGTGACGATCGCAGGGGGACTCGCGGCCACCGTGCTCCCGCTCACCACGCCGGTGGGTGCCGTCGCCGCGCCCCCGACCTCGAGCCGGGTGTCCACCGCGGAGACGACGGGCACGGGTGTGGTCGACGCCTTCCGCTCTCCGGACCTGGACAGTCGCCCGATGGCCCGGATGTGGTTCGGGGATGCGGGGGCCGGTACCTCCGAGGAAGGGCTCGCCCTGGTCGACAAGCAGGTGAGAGACATGGCTGCCGGTGGGTTCGGCGGGGTGGAGGTCGCCTTCATCGCTGACAACACCAGCTACAGCAACGACGAGGCGGAGACGGTCGGGTTCGCCAGCGAGGCCTGGCAGGCCGTGGTCCAGCAGCTGCTCGAGACCGCCAACAGCATCGATGGGGGGTTCAAGATCGACCTGACCATCACGTCGCACTGGCCGGCGATCACGAACAACATCGACCCCAACGACGAGCAGGCTTCCCAGGAAGCGTCCCAGGCGTGGTCGAAGATCACCGACGCAGATCTCGAGGCAGGGTCCAAGGCGGTTCCGCTGCCTGAGCAGCGTGTCGAGGACGAGCAGGGCGCCCCGTTCGTCTTCACCGACACGCTCGACGCCACCAGCATCGCGAAGGTCGTCGCCGTCGACGAGGAGGGGGAACCGACGCTCGCGTACGCGTCGCTGCGTGACGTCAGCCGTGCCACGTCCCCGATCACGGTCAGTGCGGCGGACGCTGCGGGCGGTACCCCCTTCATCACCCAGGACGGAGTCCGGTACGCCGGGACGCCGGCGGGGGTGCCGGACGAGGACTGGGCCGAGGCTCAGGGCGTCGACTACCAGGAGGTGCTGGACGCGTTCGGTCCCGAGCCCTCCGGAGAGGTGTCGGGCAAGCAGGACGCCGCCGGCAACCGCGTGCGCATGGCCGACTGGCAGTACACCGAGGTCACCGACCTGAGCGACGTCGCCGCGTTGCAGGACCTGGAGCCCAGTGCCGGCGACGACCTGGCTGTCGGCGACTACGTCCTCGTCGGGACCTACCACCGTGGCACCGGGCAGACGATGTCCGCCCAGGCGCAGTCGACGAACACGCAGCACAACCGCAGCTACGCGGTGAACTACTTCTCTGCCGGAGGCGCCCGCCGTGTGTTCAAGCTGTGGCGCGACGACATCCTGACCCCGCACATCAGGGCGCTCATGCGGGAGAACGGGACCTACGGGTCGAGCATCTTCGAGGACTCCATCGAGCTCTCGCACGAGACGCCGTTCTGGACCGCAGACCTCCTCAGCGAGTTCGAGGACGCGAACGACTACGACCCCACGAGGTTCGCGGCTGCACTGGCCTCGGAGGCCACCGAGCTGTTCGACGACACGGAGGCCGTCGAGCGACTTCGGGAGGACTACAACCTCACCCTGGGCAATCTCTACGAGGACGAGCACGCCCGGCTGATCCGCTCCTGGGCTCATTCCCTCGGCTACACGTACCGGGCCCAGGGCTATGCCCTCGAGGGACTCGACGTGGGACGCGCGGCCACGGCGCTCGACATCGCGGAGGGAGACAACGCGACCGCCGGCGACGGGCTGAGGCTGCTCTCCGCTGCTGCGAACCTCACGGGGCAGGACCTGCTGTCGATGGAGGCCGTGACGTTCTCCGCCAACGTCAACTCGCCGTGGAAGCAGGTGCTCCGCGAGCTGAACAGCGCTGCCGTCCAGGGCGTGAACCGCGCCATCCTGCACGGCAGCGCGTTCGCCACCACCTTCAACGACTACAACAGCGCCTGGCCGGGCTGGAACTTCGCCTGCTGCGGCACCACGCAGGGCTTCACCTCCATGAACGCGCGGCAGGTCTGGTGGGACGACGTGACTGACTTCAGTGACGAGGTCGCGCGTACACAGGCGGTCCTCCAGGCCGGCACCACGCGCGTCGACCTGGCCGTCCTGATCGGTACCGACGACGGATACGCCCTGCAGAGCGGCAACTCGCTGCAGGGGCTGCTCGACCGAGGCTGGTCCTACAACGTGCTCTCGGAGCCTCTGCTCATGGAGGACGAGGCCGTCGTCTCCGACGGAGTGCTCGCTGCCGACGGCCCCGCCTACCAGGCGCTCGTCGTGAAGAACGCGGACAGGCTCTCGGTCGACGCCGCGGAACGGCTGCTCGGCTATGCCGAGAAGGATCTCCCGGTCGTCGTCGTGGGAGACCTGCCCGAGAGGGTCTACGGCAGCGACAAGGCCGACCATGGTGACGAGGCACTCGCCGCTTCGTTGGAGCAGCTCGTCTCCATGCCGAGCGTGAGTCGTGTGGACACCGTGGCGGACGCGGAGAGCGCCCTGGCCACCGCCGGCCTCACGCCATCCGTCGCCTACGACGTCCCCGGTCTGGAGAACCTGCACGTCGAGGCCTCCGACGGTGACTTCTGGTACCTCTACAACGGCGGGACGACGCTGGCCGACGACGCTGGTGCCGGCGAGACCGTGATCACCGTGCAGGACGGATCGGGCCTGGAAGCCGGCATGACCATCGACGTGGGAGCCGGCGCCGACGCCGAGCAGCGCACGGTCGCTGCCGTCGAGGACAACACCATCACCCTCGCGGAGGCGCTCGAGCACGACCACCGTGGGACCGGGAGCGGGACGGGCCCGTTCTCGGGCCTGCTGGGCACGGGGGTCTCCTGGGTCGACGACAGCGACGTCACGCTCACCGGGCGCGGCCGGCCCTACGTGCTGGACCCGACGGACGGCTCCGTCACGCCCGTCGCCGAGTACCGCCGCAACGGCGCGCAGGTGACCTTCTCGATCGACATGGCCGCCGGTGACGGACAGGTCGTCGGCCTCGTCACCGACTCCTCCGGCCTGCCTGCCACGGGCCGCGTGCACGCCGAGCGCGTGTCCGGTGACGGGCGAGTGGTGGTGCAGGACGACAGGCTGATGCTCGTGGCGGACGAGGCGGGCACGTACCGCGTCCGTCTCTCCGACGGCACGCGCCGTCGGCTGGTGGTGAAGTCCGTTCCCCGGCACAAGCAGCTGGACGGCGACTGGCGGCTGCGGTTGACCAGCTTCGGCCCCGACGCCGAGGCCAACCAGACGGACCCGACCGTCTCGTCCCGCTCCACGGTGACGCTTGACGACGTGTCCCTGGGGGCATGGGCGGACCTCGCCGTCTCGGACGACCAGCTCGAGGAGCTGGGAGTCGCGGGCATGGACGAGGTCTCCGGGACCGGCACCTACCGACGCAGCTTCACCCTGCCTCGCGGGTGGAAGCAGAAGTTGCGTACCACGGAGCTGCGGCTCAGCCATGGCGCCGACATGGTGACGAAGGTGGTCGTCAACGGCGTGGTGATCGACCAGGTCGACCAGTTCACCGACACCGTCGATCTGGGCACGGCGCTGCGGCGGGGCAAGAACCGCATCGCCATCAGGGTCGACTCGACGCTCGCCAATCGTGCCAACGGTGCGGGCAGCCAGGAGTACGGGCTCTCGGGGGTCCAGCTGGCCTCCAGCGCCCTCCGGCGGGTCGGCGGCTGACCGGCGCCCCTCATGGGGGGCGTATCGCCCGCGGACCCCTCGGCCGCCTCGCGGTCGAGGGGTCCGTCACCTCCCCCTCAGACGGTGGGACAGCTCAGACCGTCACCGCTCGTGCTGCGGGCCCATGCACATGGCGCGTTCCTCGAATGCGACGCAATCATCGTGCCCAGCGCACGCGCCGACGGGACCAACGTGGTGATCATTGTCAACGAGCTCGCCGCCGACGCGGCGTTCGGGCGAGTCGAAGTGGAACAGATCTGCTGAGTCGAGGCGGGAGCGTGGGTACCGTGGCCGCCCGGCATCGCGCGAGAATTCCCCCACGTATTCCGCACAGACTCCCGCTACTGGCCGAGTCCAGCCGTTGTGAGCCGGACAGCGCGGACGGAGCCCGGGTGGCGAAACCCGCAGGTCAGAAATGCGTTCACGCCTCTGACCTGCGGAGACGTGGTTGTGGCATCTGCGCCCGGGCTGGATAGAGCAGCCGCCTCCTGAGCGAAAGGTCGTAGGTTCGACTCCTACCTGGGGCACCCGGAGAAATTCCCTCTGTCCTGGGCGGATGGTGTGCGGGTGTGGCGCCTGCGACTCCGGTGACGTGGCTCGATCGGGCTTCTGGCCAAGACTTCCGCACGAACCGATCGTCAACGACGCCACGGCCGCTGGCTCACCAGTCCCCACACGGTCCGAGCGCGCTTGGGTTCCGTCGCGGGCTACATGCCCGAGACGAACGTCCTGCTCGGGCTGGAGGACTTCAGCACCCAGAGCGACCAGCCGCTGATGAAGAACGTCCGCGTGCGGGTCTCTCGCCGTCGTCGACGGAGGGCGAGGGTCCGGGCTGACGTGCAGCCGCGACCGTCCCCGCCCGCCCCGGCTGTCGGCGCGAGCGCTGCCCTATGGTTGTCGGATGAGCGGTTCTTCTCCGGTGACCCGGCGGTTCCCGGGCCAGGACGCCGGTGAGGACGCCGCCGGCACGGGCGCCGACGACGCCGGTCGGCGAGGCCGGGGTTACTCCAAGGGCCGCGCAGCGCGATCGCGGATCCTGCGCGTGGCGACCGAGGTCTTCGCCGAACGGGGCTACCGCGGTGCCTCGCTGGCCGAGATCGCCCGGGCCTCGGAGCTCTCGATGCCCGGCCTGCTGCACCACTTCGCCAACAAGGACCAGCTCTTCGCCGCTGTCCACGAGCACCTCGAGATCGCGGACCAGCGTCTCTTCGACGGGTTCGCGGGCGAGGACCCCAGCGGCTTCGGCGTGCTCGACGCCTTCGTGAGCATGGCCAGGATGAACCTCGATCGGTGGGAGTACGTGCAGTTCACCCACCTCATCGCCGCTGAGTCGGCTCCGGGTGGACACCCGGGGGCCCACACGTCCCGGGAGCACTTCCGGGCCGCTCGCCAGCTCCTGGTCGAGGGGTTCACGCGGAGCCTGGCCCAGGGGGAGATCCGGACGGGCGTCGACCTCGACAGGCTCGCCGTGGAGGTCGTCGCCATGGTGGAGGGGCTCCAGAACCAGTGGTTGCAGGAGCCCGAGGCCATCGCCTACGCCGAGCACTTCGCCACCTGGGTGGAGGACCTGAAGGCCTCGCTGCGTCCGTGACGCCGGCCGCCGTCGGTCGGTGTCGCACGACCGGCGCTGATGTCGCGCGCGTTGCGTTCCTGTTACGAGTCCTGTCATCTCTTCAAAACCGACAGACCTATCGGTAGTTTTTGGCGCACCGCCTCTCCGGCGGCCCGATCTCTCCCGAAGTGAGCACCTATGCGTACCTCTCGCCTCCACCTGGCCGCGGCGGTCGTGACCGCCCTCGGCCTCGGCGCCTCGCTGACCGGTTGCTCGAACGGCTCGACGGCGTCGTCGAGCTCCTCGAGCACCCTCACCCTCGGCTCCCAGGTCGACGTGACCTCGTGGGACCCGGCCGCCATCGGCGCAGGCCACTACCTGCAGTACATGCAGCCGGTCTACGACTCGCTGCTGCAGCTGGACGAGAACGGCGACGTGGTCGCGGACCTCGCCACCGACTACAGCTGGGACAAGTCGCGTACCCATCTGACCCTCGAGCTGCGCGACGACGTGACGTTCACCGACGGCACCGCGTTCGACGCGGACGCCGTGGTGGCGAACATCGAGGCCATGAAGAACGGCTCGGGCGCCGCGTCCGGCTCGCTCGCGTCCGTCACCGATGCCACAGCCGACGACGCGGACACGGTGACGCTGAACCTCTCCGAGCCCGACCCCGGCCTCGTGCAGAGCCTCACTGACAACGGTGGGTACATGGCGAGCCCGGCCGCGATCAGCGACGGCTCCCTGGACACCGAGCCCGTCGGCACGGGCCCGTACATGTTCGACGCCGGCTCCTCGACCACCGGCAGCGAGTACCACTTCGTCCGCAACACGGACTACTGGGACTCCGACGCCTACCCCTACGACGAGGTCGTCATCCAGCCGCTGACCGACGACAGCGCCCGCCTCGCGGCCCTGCAGTCGGGCGCCGTCGACGCCGCGTCCGGCCTGGCCCAGTGGGTCGAGCAGGCGGAGGCGAGCGACCTGGTCGTCCAGCAGAACGTCGTCGACTGGAACGGCCTGTTCCTCGACGACCGCGACGGCACGATCAACCCCGCGCTCGGGGACGTCCGCGTGCGCCGTGCGATCAACTACGCCTTCGACCGCGAGGCCATCCTCGAGAAGTACCAGCTCGGCTACGGCAGCGTCAGCACCCAGGTGTTCAACCCGGGGTCGGAGGCCTACGACGAGTCGCTCAACGACTACTACGACTACGACCCGGAGAAGGCCCAGCAGCTCCTCGCCGAGGCCGGGTACCCGGACGGGTTCACCCTCACCCTGCCGTCCTCGGACTGGACGTCGTCGTTCGACGCGGTGGTGCAGCAGCAGCTCGGCGACATCGGCATCACAGTGGAGTACGAGAGCATGCCCACCACCAACGTGCTCTCGCGGCTGCCCGACTTCGCGGCGCACAAGTTCAGCTGGTCCATGTTCGCCGACCCGTGGGGCGTCGTGCGGGACCTGGTCCTGCCCGATGGTGCTGCGAACTACCAGCACAGCACCGACAAGACCGTCGAGTCCCTGGTGGCCGAGATCCGCACCGCCTCCGAAGACGAGCGGGCCGACCTCTACCAGCAGCTCAACAAGCACCTGGTGGAGCAGGCCTGGTTCGCGCCCTGGTACGCCACCGACGTCATCTACATCCACTCCGACGCGGTCGAGGTGACCCAGCTGCCCGGCAACATCGTGCCGCCGCTGAGCCTCTACGCCCCCGCCTCCTGACCCGTCACGGGGGAGGGCGTCCGGTCGGGCGCCCTCCCCCGGGAGGACCACCCATGCTCCTGTTCCTCACGCGCAAGGTCGGCGCGGCGCTCTCCCTGGTCGTCGTCGTCGCCTCGATCACCTTCTTCATGCTCTACGCCTCCGGCTCCGACCCGGTCGCCAACCTCCTCGGCCAGTCGGCCACCGCCGCGCAGATCGAGACGCGCCGCGCCGAGCTCGGCCTGGACCGGCCGGTGCTGACGCAGTTCCTCGAGTGGTGGGGCCACCTGCTCCGGGGCGACCTCGGCACCTCGTGGACGAACCGGCAGCCGGTCATGGCGACGCTGCTGACCCGCGTCCCGGTCACCCTGAGCCTGGCCGTGGCCGCCACCGTGGTGTCGGCCGTCGTCGGCACGGCCCTGGGCACGCTGGCCGCCCGCTTCCGCGGCGTCGTCGACGTCGTCCTGCAGCTCGTGGTCGTCGTCGGGTTCGCGCTGCCGGCCTTCTGGTTCGCCGTGCTGCTCTCCCAGACCTTCGCTATCCGGCTCGGCTGGTTCCCTGCGGTGGGGTACACGCCCCTGGTGGAGTCCCCGACCGCGTGGCTCTCGAGCATCACCCTGCCCGTCGTGGCGCTGGCCGCCGGCGTGACCGCCTCCATCGCCCAGCAGGTCCGCAACTCCGTCATCGAGGTGGAGCGGCGCGACTTCGTCCGAGCCCTCCGCAGCCGCGGGATCGGGCCCGGCCGCATCCTGGTGGCCCACACGCTGCGCAACGCGGCCCCGGCGGCTCTCACGGTGCTCTCGCTGCAGTTCATCGGCCTGCTCGGTGGGGCGATCATCATCGAGAACATCTACGCGCTGCCGGGCATCGGTGCCCTGGCCATCTCCGCCACCAACGTCGGCGACGTCCCGGTCGTCATGGGCATCGTGCTCGTGACCGTGGTCATCGTCGTCGTCGTCAACCTGGTCCTGGACCTGCTCCAGGGCCTCCTCAACCCGAAGGCGAGGACGCGATGACCGGATCGACTGCCGCCCCCGTCCGCACCCCCTCGGACCACGTCGTGCGGCGCGCCCTGCGCAACCCGACCGTCGTGGTCTCCGGCCTGGTGCTCCTCCTCGTCGTGGCGGCCGCGGTGCTCGCGCCGCTCCTGGCGCCCCACAGCCCCACCGAGGCGGTCCTGGACGACGTCCTGGCGCCGCCCAGTGCCGACCACCCGCTGGGCGGCGACAGTGCCGGCCGCGACGTGCTCTCCCGGCTGCTCTGGGGCGCCCGCACCAGCCTGCTCGCCGGCCTCATCGCCATCGTCACCGCTGTCGTCGTCGGTGTGCCCGCCGGGCTCGTCGCCGGGTACCGCTCAGGTCGCTTCGACGCGGTGGCCGGCTGGGTCGCGAGCGTCCTCCTGGCCGTCCCGGGCATCGTGGCGCTGCTCGTGGTCGTCTCCGCGTTCGGCACCGCGATGCCGCCCTCGATGATCGCTCTCGGCGTGCTGCTCTCGCCTTCGTTCTTCCGCTTGACGCGCTCGACCGTCGTCAACGTCCGGGCGGAGCTCTACGTGGACGCCGCCCGGGTGGCCGGCATCAGCCCGGTCAGCATCGTGTTCCGCCACATCCTGTCCGTGGTCGCGACCCCGATCATCATCCAGGCGTCCCTGAGCGCCGGCGTCGCGATCATCGTCCAGGCAGGTCTCGCCTTCCTCGGGATCGGTGACTCGCTCGCACCCAGCTGGGGCGCGATGGTCAACGACGCCTACCGCAGCAACATCGAGGCCCCGCTCCTCACCCTGTGGCCGGGCCTTGCCATCGGCATCACCGTGGCTGCCCTCGCCCTTCTCGGCAGCGGTCTCAGCGACGTGGTCAACCGCACCGACGCGGTCCAGAGCCCCCGTCGCTCCCGACGGCTCGCCGCCGAGGCCGCCGCCGAGGTCGCGGCTGCGCCGAAGGTCGAGGCTCGGACCTCCGAGGGGGCCACGCTCGTGGTCGAGGACCTGCACGTGCAGTACAGCCGCCAGGACGGGACCCGCGCCGAGGTGGTCAAGGGCGTCTCCTTCCACGTCGACCGCGGCGAGTGCCTCGGCATCGTGGGCGAGTCCGGCTCCGGGAAGTCCCAGACGGCGTTCTCCGTCCTGGGCCTGCTCCCGCCGGAGGCGATCCGGGTCGCCGGTGCGATCCGCCTCCGGGAGCTGGACCTGCTCTCGCTGGGCGAGCGCTCCCTCAACCGCATCCGCTCCTCCCGGCTGGCCTACGTGCCCCAGGACCCGATGAGCAACCTCGACCCCGCCTACACGGTCGGTGCGCAGATGGTGGAGACCATCCGCGCGCACGAGCGACTGAGCCGGCGTGCTGCCGCCGAGCGTGCGCGGGCGCTGCTCGAGCGCGTCCTCATCGTCGATCCCGACAAGGCCCTGGGCTCCTACCCGCACGAGATCTCCGGTGGCATGGCGCAGCGTGTCCTGATCGCCATGGCGATCTCCTGCTCGCCGGACGTCCTGATCGCCGACGAGCCGACGACCGCCCTGGACGTCACGGTGCAGCAGGAGGTGCTCGACCTCCTCCGCGAGCTGCAGCGCGACCTCGACCTCGCCCTGGTGATCGTCACGCACAACCTGGGTGTCGTCGCCGACATCTGCGACCGGGTCGCGGTGATGAAGGACGGGCGCCTCGTGGAGACCCGCGACGTGTTCGACCTGTTCGCCGCGCCGGAGCACCCCTACACCCGCGAGCTGCTGGGCTCCACGCTCAGCAACGTGGCACCCCGGACCCGCATCGGCCAGGGGTCGCCCTCGACCGCCACGACGGAGGCCTGACATGCCCGTGACCACGAAGGCACCCCTGCTCGAGGTGCACGAGCTGCGGGTCGAGTACCCGCGCGCAGGGTTCCGCCGAGGCTCGTTCGTCGCGATCGACTCGATGAGCGTGCGCGTGCCCGCCGGCACCACGCTGGGCGTGGTGGGGGAGTCGGGGTCGGGCAAGTCGACGCTCGGTCGCGCGATCCTCGGGCTGGCGCCGATCACGCACGGCGGCGTCATCTTCGACGGCCGGGAGATCACCCACGCCGACGCGCGCACCCGACGGGCGCTGAGCGCGGACCTCCAGGTCGTCTTCCAGGACCCGTACTCCTCGCTCAACCCCGCCATGACGATCGAGGCGATCCTCGCGGAGCCGCTCGTGGCAGCGGGGACGAGCCGGGCCGCCGCCCGGGCCCGGCTCACCGAGCTCCTGGACATCGTGGGCCTGCCGGCCGACAGCCTCGCCCGACTGCCCCGCGAGTTCTCCGGTGGCCAGCGCCAGCGCATCGCCATCGCCCGCGCGATGGCGCGCGAGCCGAAGCTGGTCGTCTGCGACGAGGCCGTGAGTGCCCTCGACCTCTCCACCCAGGCGCGGGTGCTCGACCTGCTGCTCGACATCCAGGCGCAGACCGGCGTCGCCTACCTGTTCATCACCCACGACCTGGACGTCGTCCGTCACGTCAGCGACGAGGTCGTGGTCGTCAATCGCGGCGCGATCGTCGAGCGCGGCCCGGCGGCCGACGTCGTCACGAACCCCACCGACCCCTACACCCGGCGCCTCGTGGAGGCGTCGCCGATCGCGGACCCGGTCGCGCAGCGTGCGCGCCGAGCAGCCCGCCACCCCGCCTGAAACGGAGCACCATGTACACCATCGCCATCCTCACCCAGCGCAAGGCCGGTCTCAGCCGCGAGGAGTTCCTCGAGCACTACCGCACCACCCACTTCGCGCTCAGCTCCTCGCTGCCCGGTCTCGTCTCCTACCAGCAGCACGCCGCCGCCCACGGCGCCGACGCCTGGACCGACCCGGAGAGCGACACCGAGTTCGACGCGCTGTCGGTCTACACCTTCGAGTCGGTCGAGGCCGGGCGGGCCGCCTTCGCCGGCCCCGAGGGGCAGGCCGTGGACGCCGACACCGGCACCTTCATCGACTGGGACTCCGTCCGGTTCTTCCCCGGCCAGCAGATCCAGCGGTTCGACCGATGAGCGCCCCGCAGCAGACCCTGCGCCTGCTGTGGCCCCAGTGGCAGGGCGCGTCCCTGCCGGTCGTGGCCGAGCTGCTGCCCGAGGTGCCGATCGAGGCTGCCCGCACCGGCTACGCCGTCGGGACCGCCGTCCTCCAGGCCGTCCTCCCCTCCCACCCGGGCACCACCGCCCGCGTGCCGGTGGAGCCCACGGTTACAGACGAGGTCACCGTCGTCGACGGCGTGGAGTCCAAGGACGTCGTCCTGCGGCAGCTCAGCGCCGGGCTGGCCACGATCGGCGAGCACGACCCCGCGCGCATCCTCACGCTCGGTGGCGACTGCTCCGTCAGCGTGGCGCCGTTCGCCTCCCTGGCCGCCCGCTACGGCGACGACCTCGCACTCGTCTGGATCGACGCCCATCCCGACGTCGGCCTGCCCGGCAGCGAGAACGCCGGCCATCACGCGATGGCCGTCTCCCTGCTCACCGGGCACGGAGACCCGGACCTCCTGGCCGCCCTGCCCGGTCGCCTCGACCCCTCCCGCGTCGCCCTGGCCGGGCTGCACTCGTGGGACGAGGGCGACATCGGCAACGTCTCCGCATGGGGCATCACCTCGTTCTCCCCGCAGGACCTGCGCGACGGCGCCGGGGAGCTCGTGGCCTGGCTGCGGAGCACCGGCTGCTCCCGGGTCGCCGTGCACCTCGACGTCGACGTCGTCGACAGCGACGAGGTGGTCCTCGGTCTCGGCATGGAGCCCGGCGGCATGCGCATCGACGAGGTGCGCGCGCTGCTGGCCGCCCTCGACGACGCGGCCGACGTCGTCGGTTTGACCGTCGCCGAGTTCATCCCCCGCCAGGTGCTGTTCCTGCAACGCCTGCTCGACGGCGCGCCGCTGACGCGCTGATGCCCTTCCAACCTGATCAAGGAACCAGAACCGTGTCTTTCCGACCCCTGCCCCAGCTCTCCACCCCGCCCGGCTTCCTCTGGGGCGCCGCCACGGCTGCCCACCAGGTCGAGGGCAACAACGTCGCCAGTGACTGGTGGGGCCTGGAGCACTCCGGCTCGCCTGTCATCACCGAGCCCAGCGGCGACGCCGCCGACCACTTCTCCCGTTGGCCCGAGGACCTCGACATCCTGGCCGGCCTGGGGCTGAACGCCTACCGGTTCAGCCTCGAGTGGTCGCGCATCGAGCCCGAGCCGGGAGCGATCTCGGCAGCGGCGCTGGACCACTACCGTCGCATGGTCGCCGGCTGCGTCGAGCGCGGGCTGAGCCCGGTCGTCACGCTCCAGCACGTCACCATGCCGGCCTGGTTCCGGCGTGCCGGTGGCTGGCAGTCGGACGGGGCGGCGGAGCGGTTCGCCGGCTTCGCCGAGACCGTGCTGCCGGTGCTCAACGAGGGCGCGGAGTGGGTGGCGACGATCAACGAGCCGAGCCTCCAGCCCCTCATGAGCGCGCTGCACCGCGGCGACCCCGCAGCCCTGAACGCCTGGCACGGCGGCCCCATGCCCCTGGCCACGCCGGAGGAGGTGGACGCGCTCGTCACCGCCCACCGCGCAGCCCGCGACGTCGTGCGGTCGGGCACGCAGGCCAAGGCCGGCTGGACCGTGGTGGTCCACGACATGCAGTACGGACCCGAGGGCGAGGTGCACGCCAAGGAGTGGTTCGAGGCGAACGAGGCCCCCTACCTGCGCGCCAGCGCCGAGGACGACTTCATCGGGGTCCAGAACTACACGCGCTCGCGCTTCGACGCCGACGGCGAGGTCCTCCCCGGGCCGGACGACCGGATGACGGGCATCTGGGAGTACTACCCCGAGGCCCTCGGCAACGCCGTCCGGTTCACCCGGTCCGTCGTGGGCGACGTGCCGATCCTCATCACCGAGAACGGGCTCCCGACCGACGACGACGCGGAGCGGGTCGAGTTCATCGACCGGGCGCTGCGCTCGCTGGACGGGGCCATCTCCGACGGCGCCGACGTGCGTGGCTACATCCACTGGTCGGCCATCGACAACTTCGAGTGGGCCCTGGGCTACGCGCCTCGCTTCGGGCTCATCAGCGTCGACCCCCGGACCTTCGAGCGGACGGTCAAGCCGAGCGCCCGGTGGTACGGCGAGCTCGCCCGCCGGCAGTCGTTCGCGGGAGTCTGAGACCCCACCCCGACGGGTTCCCGGCGACCGCGATCAGGCCGCTGGGAACCGCGGCGTCCGGGGAGACACCGAGCACCCGCCGGACACACAATGTCAGCCATGGAATCCGAGCGCTTCGCCGCCGCTGAGGAGTGGGAGGACTTCGTCAGCCGCAGTTTCTACGCGCTGGCCATGGAGTCCGCGGTCGACCGGTTCACCGCTGTCGCGCGCTTGGCGGCGCTGAGCCGTGGAGTCCGGCTCTCGGAGGTCGCCACGAGCGCTCCCACGAGCCTGCGCCGGACCGCCTCGCTGGTACGCAGCAACCCGTCCGAGGACCTGCTGTTCCTCATCCAGCTCGCGGGCCGGTCGCGGCTCGAGCAGGCCGGCACCCAGCTGGTGCTGGGCGCGGGGGAGGCGACGTTCTGTGATCCGAGCGTGCCTTACACGATCGAGACGAGCGGGCACCAGGTCGTGGCGATGGTGCCGCGGCGCGAGGTGCTGCCGGCGCGCGCGACCTCGGCGGCGGTGCGGTTGCGCCCGCTCAGCCTGGACCTGGCTCCGCTGCGCGTGTTCCGGCTGCTCGCGGAGGAGATGATCTCCACCCCGGGTGGTGAGCGAGACCTGGAGACGGGGTCGGTGGCCGGTGCCGCCACCGAGCTGCTGCGCAGCGCTGCACGCGCCGCCGTGGGAGACGACGCCGGCGCGCGCTCGCTGTCGCGCGAGCACCAGCTGAGCTCGGTCAAGGACTACCTCGTGACGCGCCTCATGGACCCTGGGCTCCGACTCGAGCAGGTCGCGGCGGACAACGCGATGTCGCTGCGTCAGCTGACGGCGGTCTTTGCGCCCGAGGACTCTCCGGCCGCCTACATCCGGCGCGAGCGGCTGCGACGGGCCCACCGAGACCTCACCGACCCCGGGTTCGCGGCCGTGCCCGTCGCGGCGGTCGCGGCGCGGTGGGGCTTCGCGGACGCCAGCACCTTCGGCAGGGCCTTCCGCCGTGAGTACGGGTGCTCCCCGCAGGCGGCGCGCGCGGAAGCGGGTTCGTCCCGCTGACGTCCCGCCCTCGACGTTCTCGGCGGTCGCGTCGACGTTTCCGGCACCAGCCGTGAACGTCTCGTTCCAACCATCCTCCTGGCGCTCGATGCCCTTCCTCGGTCGCCACGACCTGGGGTTGAGTGCGGCGACCGCACGAACCCAGCCCGGAGAGGTCCCCATGTCCAGCAGCCATCAGCACGGCGCCGTCGAGGCCCGTTCCTTCGACCACGTCCCCGAGTCCGAGCGTGGCGGTTCCGTCCGCGGGCAGGCGAAGTTCTGGTTCATGGTCAACGCCACCTTGATCACGGCCTACACCGGCGCTGTCGGTCCCCTGTTCGGCATGGGCCTGCCCGCGACCGTGCTCGCCATCGTCGTCGGCACGCTGTTCGGCACGCTCTTCCAGGCCTTCCACGGAGCCCAGGGCCCGCACATGGGGCTCCCGCAGATGATCCAGAGCCGGGTGCAGTTCGGCTCGCGCGGCGCGATCCTGCCGATCGCGGTCGCCGCCGTCGTCCCGATCGGGTTCGCCGTCTTCTACCTGCAGACCGGTGGCGGCGCCGCGGCCAGCGTGCTGCCCGGCACGTTCGAGGCATGGCAGCTGGGGCTCGGCATCCTCGCCGGGGTGCTGGCCATCGTGGGCTACCGGCTGATCCTGGCGGCCGAGGGCGTCATCGCCTACGTGATGCTGGCGAACCTCGTGGCCCTCACCGTCGCCGCGGTCTCGGTGCTGCCGCTGGGCGACCTGGTGGCCGACGGCTCGTGGAGCGCTGTGGGCTTCCTGGCTCAGCTCGGCGCCTCGGCCGGCTACCAGATCGCGATCGCACCGATCGTCTCGGACTACACGCGCTACCTGCCCTCGTCGACGCGGAGCGCGGCGGTCTCGGCGGCCGTCTTCGTCGGGACGGTCTGCTCGGCCCTGTGGATCGAGGTCCTCGGCGCGGCTGTCTCCTTGAGCTACCCCGACCTCGACGTCGTCGTCGCGATCGGGACCATGGGCGATGCGTGGGGGTTCGGCCTCGGCACGGTGACCATGGTGGTCGCCGCGATCGTCTGCCTCGTGACCGCCGCCGTGTCCGTCTACTCCGGCACCGTCTCGCTCCTCAGCGGGGCCGAGGCCTTCAAGGCCTTCGCCTCGACCCCCGCCCTTCGCGCCTGGACGATCAGCATCGCGACCGTGCTGGTCATCGCCGCGGCCCTCGCACTGCCCGGTGACGTGCTGCTGTCCTTCTCCACCTTCCTGCTGCTCCTGGGCTACCTGCTGATCCCGTGGACCGCAGTGAACCTGACCGACTACTACCTGGTGCGGCGAGGCGTCTACTCGGTCTCCGACATCCTGCGCACCGACGGCGGCATCTACGGCCGCTGGGGAGTGCGGGGCATGGCCAGCTACGGGCTCGGCGTGCTGTGCATGGTCCCGTTCGTCTCCACCACCCTCTACACGGGGCCGGTGGCGGCGAGCCTGGGCGGCGCCGACATCGCGTTCGCCGTCGGCCTGGTGGTCTCAGGCACTTGCTACGCGCTGCTCATGCGCTCGGTCGACCTGGCCTCCGAGCGGGCGCACGTGAGCGCGGCCGAGATCGCCACCGGGCGCCTGGGACGGACCTCTCGTCCTTCCGACAGCGCCGGCCTGGCCGAGGGGAGTCCCGCGTGAGCACCCAGCCTCCCTCCTCGCTCTCCCGGGACGAGGCGACGCTGCGCCTGGTCTGGCCCCAGTGGCAGGGCGGCGGCCTGGCCTCGGTCACCGCGTTCTTCCCCGAGCAGCCGGTGGACCGAGCCAGGCGTGGCTACGCAGTCGGGGCCGCCGTCCTCGAGGCCGTGCTCCCCGAGCACGCCGGACCGACCGCGCACGTCCCCGTCGACATGAGCGACGCAGGCCTGGAGCTCGTGGACGGGATCGAGGCGAAGGACGCCGTCGTGACGGGTCTGGGCTCGGCGCTGAGGACGCTCGCCCAGCACCCCGACGCGAGCAGGGTCCTGACGCTCGGTGGGGAGTGCTCGGTCAGCGTCGCCCCGTTCTCGGTGCTGGCGGACCGGTACGCGGACGACCTCGCCGTCGTGTGGATCGACTCCCACCCCGATGTCGGGACGCCCTCCAGCGAGTACCCCGGCTACCACGCGATGGCGGTGGCCGCGCTGACCGGTCACGGCGACCCGGACCTCGTCGGTCAGCTCCCAGCTGTCCTGCCAGGCTGCCGAGTGGCGCTGGCCGGCCTGCACTCGTGGACAGATGACGACATCGGCAACGCCGCTGAGTGGGGCATCAGCACCTTCGCGCCCGGCGACCTGCGCGCCTCTTCGGACCCGTTGCTGGCGTGGCTCGCCGGGACCGGGTGCAGCAAGGTCGCCATCCACCTCGACGTCGACGTGGTCGACAGCGAGGAAGCCGTGCTCGGCCTGGGCATCGAGCCCCACGGGCTCACCACCACCCAGGTCCAGCGGGTCGTCGCCGACATCGCCGCACGGCATGACGTGGTCGGGCTGACCATCGCCGAGTTCATCCCGCGGCAGGTCATGCAGCTGCAGGACCTGGTGGACGGCATGCCTCTCGTGTGAGTGCCTGGCGCCGGGGGCCTGTCCCCGCAGGCGTCCAACCTCTCAGAAGACGTGGTGTCGCGCGTCCCTGGGGAAGTGCAGCCCCGCGACGCCGCCGATGCCGGGCGCGTCGTCCGCCGTGGTCCCGCACCCCGCCACTCGCGGTAGCGGCCGACCCCCACGCACCGTCTCCGCGCCCGCCTGGCTGGACAGAGCACCGCCTCCTGAGCGAGAGGTCGTCAGTTCGACTCCTGCCTGGGGCGCCGTAGATCTCTGAGGAGGGACGAAGCCCGGGAACCGACAGGTTCGCCGGGTCTCGCTATGTCGTTGGTTGCTCCGTGGGTGCCGGTCCGGGCGGTCTGGCGACGGGTGGCTGGCGATGGGGCGGCTGGCGACGAGCAGGCCCGCTGGGGCGGAGGGCGCGAGTCTGTCGGCAGGGTGGAACTCTTCATCGGTCGGTTTCACAGGTGCGCCCTTGGCGGTCTCACAGGACGCTCCCGGGTCCCCTGCCGACGGTCGAGGCATGACGCACGACCACCCCGCCCACTCCACCCCCCACGAGACCGTCCGCGCCCTGCGCGAGGAGGTCGAGCAGGGGTCCGGCGAGCGCGACGCCTTCGGCCACCGCCTCCACACCCGCGGGTCGAAGATCCATCTCCAGCGCCGAGCCTTCATGAACCGCCTGTTCGCGACCACGGGTGCGGTGGCCTTCGCCGGGATGCTGGCCGCGTGCTCCGACGACGGCAGCACGACGTCGTCCGACTCCGCCTCGGGTGCCCCGAGCGGCGCCCCGACCGACGGGGGCGGCCCTGGCGGTGACGGTGGCGCTCCCGGCGGGATGAGCGACGGCATCACCGACGAGTTCGTCGGCCTCACCACTGACGGCACCGTGATCGAGGACCTCTACTCCATCGATTCCACCGGCGTCAGCACGGACGCCGTGGTGGCCGCCGCGTCCGCCTGGCTGGCGAGCCTGTCGAGCGACCAGCAGGACGAGGTCACGTTCGACATCGACCCCGACGACTACACCGAGGACGAGTTCCGCATGTGGAGCAACGTCGACGGCTACCAGCGCCAGGGCCTGAGCCTGGAGGACATGACGGACGAGCAGAAGTCGCTGGCCATGGCGATCCTCGAGGCGGGCATGAGTGCCGTCGGGCTGAGCAACTCCGACACGATCATCAAGCTCAACCAGTACGCCGGCGAGCTGATCGACAACACCGACCAGTTCAACGAGGGCCTGTACTGGTTCACGATCATGGGCACGCCGTCGTCCACCGACCCCTGGGGCTGGCAGATCGACGGCCACCACCTGGTGGTCAACTACTTCGTGCTCGGCGACCAGGTCGTCATGACCCCGACCTTCATGGGGTCCGAGCCGATGCAGGCCAACTTCGGCACCGACTCCGAGTACGAGGGCCTCTCCCTCTTCGACGCCGAGTTCACCGCCGCCATCGCGATGGTCAACGCCCTGGACTCCGACCAGCAGAAGGTCGCGATCATCTCCTCGGACAAGACCGGGGACGACATCAAGGCGGTCGCGTTCGCCGACAACTCCGAGGTGGCCTACGAGGGCCTGGTCGCCACCGCGCTCGACGACGACCAGCTCGAGAAGCTGTGGACGCTGACGAACCTGTTCGTCGGCAACGTCGACGACGGCCACGCCGAGATCAAGATGGAGCAGGTCAAGGACCACGTCGACGAGACGTACTTCTGCTGGATCGGCGGGACCGACGACGACTCGGTCTTCTACTTCCGCATCCAGAGTCCGGTCATCTACATCGAGTTCGACTGCGAGACCCCCGGTCCGGTCGGCCAGGGCTGGGGTGCCGACAACGAGGTGTCGCGCCAGCACGTCCACTCGATCACCCGCACGCCCAACGGCAACGACTACGGCAAGGCGCTGCTCGCGCTGCACCTGGCGCTCGACCACTGACGGGTGGTCCCGCGGGCGGTCGAGCACCGCACCCGGGGTCACACGTCCTCGGGCGCGTCGACCTGCAACGACCTCAGGTGACGCCGAGGGGCGTGCTGCGGCCGGAGAGCTCGCAGCACGCACCTCTGTCGTCAGCCGGCCGGTATCCCCCCGACCCCCGGGTTACGAGGGGCGGGCTGGTGAAACCTGCGCTTTACGGGCTCGGATCGACAACGTGTTCCAACAGAAACCATTCGGAAACAGTCCGCGCACAGGGTTGTAGCCATGACACGGCCCCTCTACGACGCCCACCGGCACATCGGTGAGCTGCCCGCCTTCGGGTTCTACGGCGGGCCGCCGATCAAGCCCGACACGACGGCGCGAGCCACCGTCGCGGACTTCATCGCCGGGCTGGACGCCGAGGGCATCGATCGCACGCTCGTCCTGCCGAACTACGGGGTCCCGATCCCCGACGCGACCTTCGACCTGAACCCGCTCGCGATCGAGGCGGCCCAGAAGGACGACCGCGTGCGCTGCGGCCTGTGGGTGAGTCCCAAGGCCTCCGACCGCGACCGGAACACCGGGTCGCTCGAGCTCGCCGGGGAGGACGGGGTCCGGGCGCTCAAGACCAGCTTCCTGCTCGGGGGCAGCCCCAGCGACCCCGACTGCGCCGATGAGCTGGACCGGATCTTCACCACCGCTGCCGAGCACGACCTCGTCGTCCACGTCCACACCAGCCCCGGTGCCGCCAGCGACGTCGACCAGGTCGGTCGGCTCGTCGAGCGCTACGGCGACGACACGAAGATCCACCTCGTCCACCTGGGCGGAGGGATGAGTGGCCACCTCAAGCTCATCGGCGGCCGGCTCTTCGACTGGATCGAGGCCGGCAAGCAGGTCTACACCGACACCTCCTGGTCCATCGGCTTCGCCCCGTCCTGGCTCGTCGCCGAGATCGAACGGCGCGGCGTCGGGCACGACCGCATCCTCTTCGCCACCGACATGCCCTGGGGCGACGTCGAGGGCGAGTACCACCGTCTCCACGCGGCCACGGGTGACGGCGCCCTCGCCGACGCCTTCTTCCACGAGAACTTCGCCGCGCTCTACGACTGAGCGCCGCGTCGAGCACCACCAGCACACCTCAGCAGCACCCGCACCGACATCTCGCCCACCTCACCCAGCACAGGAGCACAGCGATGCCGACGTTCGACGACGAGATCATGGCCAACATCCAGAAGTCGATCTCCGAGGTCCCCCACCCCTCGCAGGCCAAGGGGACCAACCTCTACGGCAGCACCAAGATCTTCCCCGACTACCAGGCCGAGGACGGCGAGTCCTACTTCACCCTCGTGCACGGCATCCCGCACGAGTCCTCGGTCAGCTTCGTGGCCGTCCTCCAGGCCACCCGCGCGCTGCGCAAGGGCTACGAGTCCGCCATCTACTTCTACGGTCCCGGCGCCCTGGCCTGCATGGACACCCGCGGGTTCCCCACGACCGGTGACGCGGCCTTCCCCGGCAACCAGAACCTCAACGATTCCATCAAGACGTTCATCGGCGAGGGCGGCACCGTCTTCTGCTGCCGCTTCGGCATGGCGCTGCACGGCTGCCGCGAGGAGGACCTGATCGAGGGCGTGATCCCCGCGCACCCCCTCGACGTCCAGGACGCCGTCATCCACTACGCCCGCAAGGGCGCCATCATCAACAGCACGTACAACCTCTGAGTCGGGCGACCAGGTAGCGCGATGACCGAGCCGACCCCCGCCAGCACGCCGACCACGACCCCCCGTGCAGCGTCCACCCGTGTGGACGTCGCGATCCAGGGGATCCGCCTCCTCGACGCCCCCGTCTCCCGCCGCGCGGGAGCCGGGCCCAGCGACGACGGGCACGTCCTGCTCGAGGGGGTCGGCGCGGCCGTCCCGCTGAACCCACGCAGTCCGTACTCGGTCCGCGGCGGGCGGCTCCTGCTCGACGGCGCCGACACCGGCATGGGCGTGGAGTCCGTGGCCCGACCCCGCTTCTACGACCTCGTCACCGAGGACGGGGTCCCGTACGAGAAGATCGCCCGGCTGCACTCCGACCGGGTCCTCGCCACCACGGTCGTGCAGACCTGCGTCCGCTACGACGAGTCGGAGCGTTGCCGCTTCTGCGCCATCGAGGAGTCACTGCGCAACGACAGCACCGTCGCGGTGAAGACCCCGGCGCAGCTGGCCGAGGTCGCGAGGGCCGCCGTCGAGCTCGACGGCGTCACCCAGATGGTGATGACGACGGGCACCAGCAACGGGCGTGACCGTGGAGCCACGCACCTGGCGCGCTGCGTCCGCGCCGTCCGCGAGGCCTGCCCCGACCTCCCCATCCAGGTCCAGTGCGAGCCTCCCGGCGACCTGCGCACCATCACCGACCTCTACGAGGCCGGCGCGCGCTCGATCGGGATCCACGTGGAGTCGCTGGACGACGACGTCCGACGCCGCGTCATGCCCGGCAAGGGCTCGGTGCCGATGAGCGAGTACCGCGACGCCTGGGCCGAGGCCGTCCGCGTCTTCGGCTGGAACCAGGTCTCCACGTACCTGATCGTCGGCCTCGGCGAGGACCCCGACGAGCTCGTCGCGGGGGCGGAGGAGCTCATCGCGATGGGCGTCTACCCGTTCGTCGTGCCGTTCCGTCCGATCGCGGGCACGCTCGCGGTCGAGGTGGACGGCACCACCCCGCCGCCGCACGAGGTCACCTACGACGTCACCCGCCGGGTCGCGGCCGCCCTGCACCGGGCCGGCATGTCCGGTGCCGACCAGGCCGCCGGCTGCGCCTCCTGCGGGGCCTGCTCGGCGCTCGGCTCGGCCCAGTCGGGCCTCGGCGCAGCGACCCAGCGCCCCTGCGGAGTCTCGGCATGAGCGAGCTGCTGGCGCACGAGGTCGTGCTCACCGGCGCGCCGCGGCACACGCGGCACGTCGACGCCGAGGCGTACGTGGTCGTCCCGGCCGAGACCCTCGCGGACCTCGAGGCGTACCGGCGGCTGCGACGGGACGCGTTCGTCCACGAGCAGGGGCTCTTCGTCGGCAGCGACGCCGACGAGGTGGACGAGGACCCCCGCACCCGCGTCCTGGTGGCCCGCACCGGCGAGGGCGAGGTCCTCGGAGGCGTGCGCCTGCACCCCTCGACCCACCCCGCCTGCGGAGGCCGCGACCTGGGGTGGTGGAGCGGCTCGCGCCTCGTGGTCGCCCCGGACGCCCGGCTGCACCTCGGCGTGGGCGCCGCCCTCGTGCGAGCCGCGTGCGCCACGGCCGAGGAGGCCGGCGCCCTGCGCTTCGACGCCGTCGTCCAGGCCCAGAACGCCGTGCTCTTCCGGCGGCTCGGCTGGACCGTGCTCGGCGAGACCGAGCTGCTCGGCCACCCCCACGTGCGGGTGGACTGGCCCATCGGCCGGGTCCAGCGGCTCGTCGAGGCCACCAAGACCAGCCTCGCCGACCTGCTGCAGGGGCTGGCGGGCGGCCCGGCCGGGCTCGGCGGTGCGGGCTTCGTCGGCGACGACGCCTCCCCGGTGCCCGGTGCCGACCTGGTCGCCGCGTGCGACGCGATCCTGCCCGCCATGGTCGAGCGGGACCCGGAGTGGGCCGGGTGGTGCGCCGTGCTCGTCAACGTCAACGACGTCGCCGCGATGGGCGCCCTGCCGGTCGGCCTCCTCGACGCCGTCGGGGCACGTGACGCCTCCTTCGCCCGCCGGGTGCTGCGGGGACTCACCGACGCCGCCTCGGCGTTCGGCGTCCCCGTCCTCGGCGGACACACCCAGCTCGGCGTGCCGGGTGCGCTGTCCGTGACGGCGCTGGGTCGCCCGCACCCCTCCCTGCCCGGACCCGTGCCGGGCGGGGGCGGCAGCCCGGGGCACCGCCTTCGTGTCACCGCCGACCTCTCGGGCGGGTGGCGGCCGGGCTACACCGGGCGCCAGTGGGACTCCTCCTCGCACCGCAGCGCCGCCGAGCTGCGCTCCCTCCTGGACGTCGTCCCGGCGTTGGCCCCCACTGCTGCCAAGGACGTCAGCATGGCCGGCCTCGTCGGGACGACCGGGATGCTCGCGGAGGCCAGCGGCTGCCGCGCCGTCCTGGACGTGGCGGACGTCCCGACCCCGGACGGGGCGTCCGTCGGCGACTGGCTCACCTGCTTCCCCGGCTTCGCCATGGTCACGGCCGAGGAGCCGGCCCGGGGTGAGCACACCGCGCACGGCGTCCTGCCGGACGTCGTCACCACCAGCACCTGCGGCGACCTCGTCGCCGGCGCGGGCGTCGGCCTGCGCTGGCCCGACGGGGTGATCACCGAGGCGGTCCACACCGCCGTCACCGGACTAGGAGCAGCATGAACAGCCCCACGCCGCCGTCGCGACCGACGGCCGTCGCCGCCGTCGCCGAGAGCTTCGGACGCGACGTCGACGCCAACATCGCCCGGATCGGCGAGCTCGTGGCTCAGGCTCGCGCCCGCGGCGTCCGGCTCCTCGCCCTGCCCGAGGCCGCCCTCGGCGGGTACCTCTCCGTGCTCGGTGCCGGCCGGGACGGGGCGCACGACGAGCGCCCCGACTCGATCCCGCCCGTGATGGACGTCGACGGCCCCGAGCTGCGGCGCGTCGCCGAGATCGCCCGCGAGATGACGGTCGTCGTCGGACTGTGCGAGGGCGACGCCGGCAAGCGGTACAACTCGGCCGCCGTCGTCTCCGGTGACGGCGTGCACGGCGTCTACCGCAAGATCCACCAGCCGCTGGGGGAGAACCTCTACTACGCCCCCGGGGACACCCTGCAGGCGCTGGACACGCCGGCCGGACGCCTCGGGGTCCTGATCTGCTACGACAAGGCCTTCCCGGAGGCGGCTCGTGCGCTGGCCGTGGACGGCGCCGAGACCATCGCCTGCATCTCCGCGTGGCCGGCCTCGCGCACGGCCACGGCCGGGGACCTCGACGAGGACCGGTGGAAGAAGCGCTTCGACATCTTCGACGCCGCCCGTGCCCTGGAGAACCAGGTCGTCTGGCTCGCCTCGAACCAGTCCGGGACCTTCGGCAAGCTGCGCTTCGTCGCCAGCGCCAAGGTCGTCGGCCCCGGTGGCGACACCCTGGCCGGCACGGGCACCGCCGCCGGGATGGCGGTCGCCGACCTGGACGTGGCCGCCGCGCTGGAGACGGCACGCCGGTCGATGTTCCACCTGCGCGACCGCCGTCCCGACCTGTATCCCCGCGAGGTCGTGGAATGCAGCTATGCCTGAGATGACGTTCTCGGTGCGGTGGCCGGACGGACGGGTCGAGGACTGCTACTCCCCGTCCCTGGTCATGCACGACCACCTGACGGCGGGCGCCACCTACACCGTCGGCGACCTCGTGGCCAGGTCGACCGAGGCGCTGGCCATCGCGAGCGACCGGGTGCGGGCGAAGTTCGGCTTCGCCTGCACCTCCGCCGCCGCCACCACCGAGCAGCTGCACCGCTCGGCCTCCGCCTTCCGCAGCGAGGACCTCGTCGAGGTCGTCCGCATGTGGCCCCCACTTCCGCAGGAGCACGCATGAGCACCTCACCCGACCCCGCACGGACCCGCCACGTCGACGTCGCCGTCGTCGGCGGTGGGCAGGCAGGCCTGGCGACGAGCTGGTTCCTCACCCGTGACGGCGTCGACCACGTCGTCCTCGAGGCCGAGACGTTCACGCACGAGTGGGCGGACACCCGCTGGGACGCCTTCACCCTGGTCACCCCGAACTGGCACTGCCGAATGCCCGGCTACCCGTACGCGGGCGACGACCCGGACGGGTTCATGACCCGGGACGAGGTCGTGGCCTGGCTCGCCGGGTACCCGGCGACCTTCGGCCCGCCCCTGGTCGAGCACACCCGGGTCACCTCCCTGACCCCGCGTGCCGGAGGCGGCTACTCGCTGGAGACCTCAGGCCCGGACGGCGCCCTCACCTGGCTCGTCGAGCAGGTCGTCGTCGCCACCGGTGGGTACCACCTGCCGGTCGTGCCCGCGTGGGCTCCGGCCCTCGACCCGACGGTGACCCAGCTGCACTCGGCCGAGTACAAGAACCCCGACCAGCTGCCCGAGGGAGGGGTGCTCGTGGTCGGGACCGGTCAGTCGGGCACGCAGATCGCCGAGGACCTGCACCTGGCGGGCCGCCAGGTCCACCTCGCCCTGGGGGACGCGCCCCGCGTGGCCCGCACCTACCGCGGCCGCGACTGCATGACGTGGCTGGCTGACATGGGCCTCTACGACACCGCGGTTGCCCAGTACCCCGGTGGTCTGGCCGCTCGGGAGAAGACCAACCACTACGTGACGGGCCGCGACGGCGGACGGGACATCGACCTGCGTGCCTTCGCCCGCGAGGGGATGCAGCTCTACGGCAAGCTCACCGGGCTCGCCGACGCCGGTGGGTCGAGCCTGCGCTTCGACCCGACGCTGCGGCGGGCGCTCGACCACGCGGACTCGGTCTACAACTCCATCTGCGGTGACATCGACCGGTGGATCGACACGCACGGCATCGACGCTGCGCCGGCCTCGCGCTACGAGCCCGTCTGGGAGCCGGCCGAGGAGCCGACGTCCCTGGACCTCGCTGCCGCGGGCGTGACCAGCGTGGTGTGGTCCATCGGCTACCGGCCCGACTACAGCTGGGTGCGGGTCGGCGTCTTCGACGGCACCGGGCGGCCCACGCACGCGCGCGGCGTCACCGCAGCGCCCGGCCTGTACTTCCTGGGCCTGCCGTGGCTGCACACGTGGGGCTCCGGGCGCTTCCTCGGCATCTCCACGGACGCCGAACACGTGGCCGCCGCAGTGACGGACTCCCTCGGCTCCGCTCGTACCAGCCCGGCCATGGACGTGGCGGTCGTCGGGTGACCTCGCGTTCCGGTGCACCGGACGACACCCGTCGCCGCTAGGTTGGGCGAGATGAGCACGCAGCGGATCGGCGCGGTCGCGGCCCACTTCGGGCGCGACCTCGACCGCGCGCTCGCGAAGCTCGAGGGCATCATCAACGACGCGCGGAGCCAGGGGGTCGGGCTCCTGGTCCTGCCGGACGCCACGCTCGGCGGCTACCTCTCCGACCTGCGTCGTCCCGACCCGATGGCGCTGCCGCCCGGGCTGGCCGAGGACTCCTTCGAGATCCGCCGGATCGCCGCCATGGCCGGTCCGATGGTGGTCTGCCTCGGGTACTCCGAGGAGGTCGTGGAGGACGGGCGCGCGCTGCTCCACAACTCGGCGGTCTGCGTCACCGGCGACGGAGTGCTGGGGAGGCACCGCAAGGTGCACCAGCCTGCCGGCGAGTCGCTGGTCTACACGGCCGGGGACTCCTTCGCCGCCTTCGACACCCCCGTGGGTCGGCTGGGGATGCTCATCGACTACGACAAGACCTTCCCCGAGGCCGCACGCGCCCTGGCGTTGGACGGCGCCACCACCCTGGCCTGCCTGTCGGCCTGGCCCGCCTCGGTGACGGACCGTGCGTCGCGCCTGCCCCAGGACCGTCAGTCGCGCCTGTTCGATCTCTACGACCAGGCCCGGGCGGCGGAGAACCAGGTCGTCTGGGTCTCCTCCAACCAGACCGGCGTCATGGGTGGTCTGCGGTTCCTCGGCCAGGCGAAGATCGTCGGGCCGGGCGGTGAGATCCTGGCGCGCACCACGTCCAAGGGCGGCCTCGCCGTCGCCGAGCTCGACGTCGAGGCGGAGGTCGCACGCTCGCGGCGGATACTGCACCACCTCACCGAGCTCCACCCGCCGGCGTACACCCGCTGATGCGCGTCGCACTGCTCACGTACTCCACGCGTCCGCGCGGGGGAGTGGTCCACACCCTGCACCTCGCCGAGTCCCTGGCCGAGGTCGGCGTCGACGTGCACGTGTGGACGTTGGGCAGGGGTGGTGACACGACGTTCTTCCGTCCCGTCGACCCCCGGGTCCAGGTGCACGCCGTTCCCTTCCCGGACCCCGACGAGGACGTGGGCGCACGCATCCTCCGCTCGATCGACGTGCTCGCGGAGGCTTTCGCAGCGGGGCCGGGCTACGACGTGGTCCATGCCCAGGACTGCATCTCGGCCAACGCTGCGCTCCGTGTGGGCCGGTGCCTGCGCACCGTGCACCACCTCGACTCCTTCACCACGCCCGCGCTGGTCGCCTGCCACGAGCGGGCGGTGCGTGAGCCCGACGGGCTGGTCTGCGTCTCGGCCGCGGTCGCCGCCGAGGTCGAGGCCGAGTACGGACGGACGCCTGCCGTGATCCCGAACGGCGTCGCGGCTGCTCGCTTCGAGTCCGGTGCGCGGGACGTCGCCGGGCGGGCGCGGTGGCAGGACGTCCTCGGTCGCTACGTGCTCGCCCTGGGCGGCATCGAGCCGCGCAAGGGCAGCCTCGACCTGCTGTCCGCCATGGCGACCCTGCGTGCGCGGCGCTCCGACCTCGCCGACGTCCGACTGGTCTACGCAGGTGGGGAGACGCTGTTCGACTACCGCGACTACCGCGCGCGCTTCGAGGCGCTCTCGGCGGAGGTCGGGGTGGTGCCGGAGATCCTCGGCCCGGTGGACGACGACGTGTTGCCGAGCCTGCTGGCCCAGGCCGAGGTACTGCCGTTCCTCTCCACCAAGGAGGGGTTCGGGCTCGCCGCGCTCGAGGCGCTCGCGGCGGGTACCGCCGTCGTCGCCCGGGACCTCCCGGTGCTGCGAGAGGTGCTGGGCGGCACCGTCACCTACGGGCACGACGTGGAGACGTTCGCCGACGCGCTCGAGAGGGCGCTGGACGCCCCACCGCCCGTCGGGCCGGGGCGGGACCTCGCACGGGGCTACTCCTGGCAGGCCGCGGCGACGGCGCACCTGGACGTGTACCGACGTCTGTCCGACCGGCCACGGTGACGGGGCCGACCTCCCAGTTCGCCACAGACCGGGTGGGTCAGGACGCCGTCACGAAGCTGCGCAGCAGCGGACGCTCGTCCCCCTCCCGCATGGCCCAGCCCAGCTCGCTGACGTGGCTGCTGCCCTCCAGCGGCAGCACCACGACGTCGTCCGGCGCCGTGGAGGCGGCGCTGAGCGGCGCGACGGTGACGCCCATGCCGGCGCCCACGAGGTGCAGCAGGGTGGTCCACGACGAGCCGACCTGGGCGATCTCGGGCACGTGGCCGTCCTCGACGACCGGCGCCAGGTTGCGCTGGGTGGCGAGGCGGCCGGCGTGGGCGGGGAAGAAGACGAACGGGTCGCGCGCCAGCTCGGTGGCCCGCACCGACGGTCGCGTCGCGAGGGGGTGCTCGCGCGGCACCGCTGCCACGAACGGCTCGCGGTGGAAGACGTGGACCACGATGCCGTCGCGCGGGTCGGGGTCGCGGACGACGGCGAGGTCGAGCGCGCCCCGCGCGAGCAGGGTCAGCAGGTGCGAGGTGTAGCCCTCGGTGAGCTCCACCCGGACCAGCGGGTGCGCTGCCCGGAACGCCTGCACGAGCCGGATCGGCCCCACCGGGAGCGCCGAGCTGACGAAGCCGACGTCGAGCCTGCCCTCCTCGCCGCGACCGATCCGCACCGCCTCGTCCAGGTCGCGCCGCACCTGCCCCAGCAGGGCCCGCGCTCGGTCGCGGAGCGCCGAGCCCGCCGGGGTGAGCGCCACGCTGCGCGAGGTCCGGGTCAGCAGCTGCACGCCCAGCTCCCGCTCGAGCCGGCGCACCTGCTGCGACAGCGCCGGCTGCGCCACGTGGAGCTCCTCGGCGGCGCGGCCGAAGTGCAGGGTGTCGGCGACGGCGAGGAAGGCGCGCAGGAGGCGCAGGTCGACGGGAGGCGCGGGATCCATGCATGGAGGTTATCGATCATGCAGAACAAGTCTTGGACCGATCTGAGTCCCGGTGCTCACAATCGACGGGTGAACAGTGCCGCCCGCCTGCAGTTCGAGGTCCAGCCCGACTCCCAGCCCGACACCCAGCCCCACTCCCAGTCCGACATCGTCCTCGACGACCTCCGCACCACCGCCGACGCCGAGGCCTTCCGGCGGCTCAACGAGGAGTGGATCACCCGGATCTTCGCGCTCGAGGACGAGGATCGGCGTCAGCTCGAGCACCCGGTGGAGACGCTGGTGCAGCCCGGCGGCGCCGTGCTCGTGGCCCGCGTGGGGGACGAGGTCGTCGGCTGCGTCGGCCTCGCGCCGGCCCGCCCGGGCGTGGTCGAGGTGGTGAAGATGGTCGTCTCGCCGCAGTGCCAGGGGCGAGGCCTCGGGCGGAGGCTGCTGGTGGCCGCGCTCGAGCGTGCCCGGGAGCTGGGTGCCCACCGTGTGGAGCTGGAGAGCAACCGCAGGCTGGCCCCCGCCGTCCACCTGTACCAGCAGCTGGGCTTCCGGCACCTGTCCGCGGACGAGCACGTGCCCGGGCCCTACGTCCGCGCCGACGTCGCGATGGCCCTGGACCTCTAGCCTCGACTGGCCGCGGCCCCCGTCTCAACGTGAGACGGGGGCCGGTCTCACATTGAGACACCGGGCCGGGTCGCGAGCCCCCACCGGACCCCTACGTTCGCCAGCGGAAAGTGTGACTGACGTCACTCCAGCGGCAGGTGGTCCCGCGGGCTCGGCCCCGGTCGGTCCGCGTCGCTGGGCAGCACGTCGCGACCAGAGGAGCAACACATGTCAAGCAGTGTCCGTACCGTCATCAGCCCCGGCCGCTACATCCAGGGCAAGGGGGCCATCCACCGGATCGGGGAGTACCTGGCCCGGCTGGGCAGCACGCCGCTGTTCGTCGCCGACGACCTCGTCTGGGGCCTCGTGGGGCACGACGTCGAGCTGTCCGTGAAGCAGGCGGACCTGCCGATGCGGCGCGAGGCGTTCGGGGGAGTGCCCAGTGCTGCCGAGGTGGACCGGCTCGTGGCCGTGATCCGGGAGGCCGGCGCGGACGTGGTGGTCGCCGTGGGCGGCGGCAGCGTCATCGATGCGGTCAAGGCCGCGGGCCACCTGGCCGACATCCGGTGGGCGAACGTGCCCACGGTGGCGTCCACGGACGCGCCCTGCAGCGCGCTCGCCGTGATCTACACCGAGAGCGGCGAGTTCGAGGAGTACCGGTTCTTCCCGCGCAACCCCGACCTCGTGCTGGTGGACTCCCAGGTCGTGGCCAACGCGCCCGCCCACCTCCTGGTGGCCGGCATCGGCGACGCGCTGGCGACCTGGCTCGAGGCGAGGGCCACCGCCCGCTCCCACTCCCAGACCATGGCGGGCGGGCTCCCGACGCTGGCCGGCACGGCGCTGGCCGAGCTCAGCTGGGAGGTGCTGTGGGAGAACGCGCTGCCCGCGATCGCGGCGGTGCAGGACCACCAGGTGACGCCGGCCGTGGAGAAGGTGATCGAGGCGAACACCCTCCTCTCGGGGCTGGGGTTCGAGTCCGGTGGCCTCGCCGCCGCCCACGCCATCCACAACGGGCTGACCGCGGTCGGCGCCACCCACGGCCTGGCCCACGGCCAGAAGGTCAACATCGGCTCGCTGACCCAGCTCGTGCTCGAGGGCGCGCCGACCAGCGACGTCCGCGACTTCATCGAGTTCACCACCCGGGTCGGGCTGCCGAACACGCTCACGGAGGTGGGGCTGCGCAGCGACGACCTCGACTCCCTGCGCGTCGTGGCGGACGCCGCCACCGTGCCGGGCGAGACCATCCACGCCATGCCCTTCGAGGTGGCCGGTGCGGACGTGGTCAGCGCGCTGGCCTCGATCGAGCGGTTCGCCGTGCGGGTCCGCGAGGAGGCCGGTCTGCCGGCCCCCGTCCCCTACGTCGCGGGGCACTGAGCCGTGGCACCGGGCGGCATCTTCCTCAGTGAGCTCATGGGGTCCACGCTGCTGCTGCTCCTCGGCTGCGGCGTCGTCGCCAACGTCGTCCTGGCCGGGACGAAGGGCAACAGCGGCGGCTTCATGCTGATCAACCTGGGCTGGGGGATGGCGGTCTTCGCCGGGGTGTTCGTCGCCTTCCGGTCCGGTGCCCACCTCAACCCGGCGGTGACGGTGGGGCTCCTGGCCTCCGGGGCCGACCTCGGTGGTCCGCTGAGCGTGCTGGCCTACCTGCTCGGGCAGCTCTCCGGCGCCTTCCTGGGGGCGGTGCTCGCGTGGCTCGTCTACCGGGACCACTTCAACGACGCCGCCAACGAGCCCGGGGCCATGCTGGCGGTGTTCGCGACCGGTCCCGAGATCCGGCGCGCGTCCACGAACCTGGTCACCGAGCTGCTGGGCACCTTCGTGCTGGTCTTCGTAGTGCTGTCCTTCGGCTCGACGCCCTCGGGCCTCGGTCCGCTGGGGGTGGCGCTGCTCGTGGTGGGCATCGGCGCCTCGCTCGGCGGGCCGACCGGGTACGCGATCAACCCCGCCCGCGACCTCGCGCCGCGGATCGCCCACGCGCTGCTGCCGATCCGGAACAAGGGCGGCAGTGACTGGGGCTACGCCTGGGTGCCGATCGTGGGCCCCCTGCTCGGCGGAGCGGCGGCCGGCGTCCTCGCCGCGGCGGTCGGCCTCGTCTGACGGCAGGCACGAACGGACCCCAGGAGGCACGTGCCTCCCGGGGTCCGCTCGGTCCCGCGGGGGCTTGCTACAGGAGTAGCAACGCGCCTGCGTCGGTTCCCGCAGTTGTCTGTGTCCTGCGCCACATCGAGTTCCTAGGGTGACGCGTGTCATAGTCGCTCCCGCCTCGCCGCGGTGGCCGAACGCCGACCTCCTCCGGGCGGACCTCGCAGGTCATCGCCCCCTCGGGGCGCGCGTCGACCCCGGACGCGTGACGACCGAGCACGCCCGACTCACGCAGAGGTCATCCGATGGACTCACTCTTCCGCACTCTCGCCAAGGTTCCCGGCGCCCTCCTGATCGTGCCCCTCTTCCTGGCGGCGCTGATCAACACCGTGGCGCCGCAGGTGCTCGAGATCGGTAGCTTCACCACCGCGCTGTTCAAGGACGGGGCCGTCCCGCTCATCGCGATGTTCTTCTTCGTGATGGGCTCGCAGATCCGTCTCGGCTCGGTCTCCTCGTCGCTGGAGAAGGGCGTGGTGATGCTGGTCGGCAAGTACGTCGCCGCCATCGTCGTCGGTCTCTCCGTGGCCTGGCTGACGCCCGACGGCTCGCTCTTCGGCCTCGTCCCGCTCGCCATCATCGCGGCGATGGGCAACTCCAACGGCGCCATGTACATCGCGCTGACGGGCCAGTTCGGCAACCGGTCGGACAAGGGCGCGGTGGCGGTGCTCTCGATCAACGACGGCCCGCTGCTGACCCTCATCGCGCTCGGCGCCGCAGGGCTGGCGGACTTCTCGGCGATGGCCCTGCTGGCCGTGTTCCTGCCGATCCTGCTGGGCTTCACGCTGGGCAACACCAGCGACATCGCCCGTGAGTTCCTCGCCCCGGGCGAGAAGATCATCCTGCCGTTCGCGCTGTTCGCGATCGGCGCGGGCATCGACCTCACCGTCTTCGCCACGGCCGGCGCCGTGGGGTTCCTGCTCGGCATCATGACCATCGTGCTCTCCGGCGGGCTGGCGATGCTCGCGCTGCAGGTCTGGCACGTGGCGCGCCGTCACCCGAAGCCGACGCGCAACGTCATCGGCGGTGCCTGCGAGGCGACCACCGCCGGCAACGCGATCGCCACGCCGGCAGCGGTCGCGCTGGCCGACCCCAGCTACCAGGCCGTCCAGGGCGTCGCCACGACCCAGGTGGCCTCCGCCGTGGTCGTGACCGCGGTGCTCATCCCGTTCGTCGTGGTGGCGGTGAGCAAGTGGCAGGCGCGGCGAGGGGTCAGCCCCGAGGCGGAGGAGGCGCTGTACGAGGAGCGGCGTGCCGGCCGCTCACCGTCGACCGAGCCCGACTCCGAGCCCGAGCCCGGCTCCGCCTCGTCCACCCCTGCGGCCACCTGAGCGGACCCGCCGGCCCACCCGGAGCGTGACCACGCCCCGTCCCCGACACCTCCGGGGGCGGGGCGTCGTCGTGCTGGTGCCGGGCGGGTCTCAGCGCCCGCGGCGCAGGACGCGGCGCACCAGCAGGCCCAGGTGCAGCTCGAGGCGCACGTCGCCGTCGTCGAGGTCCAGCCCGGAGACCTCACGGATGCGGTCCAGGCGGTAGTAGAGCGTGGTGCGGTGCACGTGCAGCCGGGTCGCGGCGGCCGAGCCCGAGCCCCCGCACTCGAGGAAGGCCTCCAGGGTCTCTAGCAGCTGTCCGTGCGGGTCCTCGGCGAGCCGGTCCAGCACCGGCGGCACCGCCGTCTCGTCCAGCTCCTCCCGCGGGACGCGCACGAGCACGCGCAGGGGCCCCATGGCGTTCCAGTCGACGACCGGCTCACCCAGCAGGTCGGCGGCGCGGCAGGCCAGCTCCGCCTCGCGGTGGGAGAGCCAGGCGTCCTCGACCTCGGTCCGCTCCGCGCCGATCCCGACCCGCGCGTGGAACCGGCCGTCGGCGAACGCCTCGACGTCGGCGATGAGCGCGGCGGCACGCGCGGCGGTGACCTCGTCGTCCAGGGGCACGGGGGAGGCCAGCAGCAGCACGCCGCGGCCCTCGCGCACGGCCAGCAGGACGTGGCCGCGCGGCGTGCGCGCCGTGGACTCCAGTGCCCGGCGCAGCGCGAGGTCGACCTGCGCGGAGTCGACCCCGCGAGGGGTCTCGATCTCCACCGCGAGCGCCCGCAGGTGCCGGGGCAGCGGGAGGGGGCCGGTCTCGGCGAGCTGGCGCTGCGCGCTCGCGCGGGCCCCCGCGTCGCGGGAGAGCCAGTCGAGGAGCCGCGCCTCCTGCGCCAGGGCGCCGCGGTCCTGCGCGTGCCGCTCGGCCACGATCAGCCCGGCCGTCTCCTGAGCCAGGGACTCGATCTCGGTCACCTCGTCGTCGGTGAGGCTCGCGTCGGCGTCGATCACCACGACGAAGCCGAGCAGCTCCCCGTGCAGGCGCACCGGCGCGACCAGGCGGCCGAGCAGCTCGTGCTCGGCGGACGGCGGCACCCGGCCGGCCCGGGTCCACGTGCTGATGCCGTGGCTGAGCAGATAGCCGATCGGCGCGCTGCCGGCGTTGCGGTGCAGCATGGCGCGCACCCGCACCGGGTCCTCGTCACCGAAGTGCTCGCTGGCCAGCACCAGCCGGATCTCGGGGTCGTTGAGCACCACCGAGCGGCCGAGCCGTCGCCCGAGCTCGTCGAACCTCTGCTGGACCTCGGACGTCACCACGGCAGGGTAGGGCCCGCTCCGCTCACGCGGGGACGCCCTGCAGGTCCGCGCCCGCGTCGGCCGTGCGCCCGGGCTCCTGCGAGTCGGCGAGCGAGGGAAGGAGGAGCACCTTGCCGGCGTCCCCGCGCATGAGCGCGAGCGCGGCCGGGAGGTCGCTGAGGGGGAGCCGGTGGGTGACGAGCCCGTCGAGGTCGACGTGGCCGGCGCCGACGAGGGCGGAGAGCTGCTCCCAGGTGCTCCAGATCGCCCGACCCCAGCTGCCGCGGACGGTGAGCCCCCGGGTGATGAAGGTGCGGGTCACCGGCACGGGCAGGTCGCCGCCCGCGAGACCGACGACCATGACGGTGCCCTCGTTGCGCACCCGGTCCAGCAGGGCCTCCAGGGCGGGCAGGACCCCGGAGCACTCGAAGGCGACGTCGAAGCCGCGTCGCTCGCGGGTGCGCCGGTCGGCCTCGCCCACGGGGTCGGAGTCGAGGTCCAGCGCGAGGGCGCCCCTCGCGGTGGCGAGTCGGCGTCGCGCCGCGTTGGGCTCGACGACCACGACGCTGCGGGCGCCCAGCGCGAGCGCGATCTCCACCAGCACCAGGCCCACCGGGCCGGCGCCGGAGACCAGCACGGAGGCGCCGCCCATCGGGACGCCGCAGCGCTGCACGGCGTGCATCGCGCTGCCGGCGGGCTCGAGCAGGGCGGCGGTCTCCAGCGACATCTCCTCGGGCACCTCGAAGCAGCTGGCGGCCGGGACGACGACCCGCTCGGCGAAGGCGCCGTCGACGTCGACGCCCAGCAGCGCGAGGTCCGCACAGTTGTGCCCCGACCCCTCGCGGCAGGCCCAGCAGCGACCGCAGGCCAGGTGGGTCTCCACGCCGACGCGGGTGCCCAGCGCCGGCCCGGCGGTGTGCGGCCCCACCTCGATGACGGTGCCGGCCACCTCGTGGCCCATGGTGATGGGCAGTCGCAGGCCCAGGGCACGGGCGGCGGGACCGTGCGCGTGGATGCTCGCGTCGGTGCCGCACACCGAGGTGGCGGCCACGGCGAGGCGCACCTGGCCGGGCAGGAGGTCGGGCTCGGGGCGGTCGTGGACGAACGAGCAGCCGGGTCCTGCGACGGCCTTGATGACGGCGCGCATCCGTGGGGTCTCCCTGCGTGTGTAGGAACGCCGTCGGCCGCGGGGCCGGCGCCGTGTGGGCGTCGCCACACTCTGACCGGCCGCAGAGGCGCTCGGAACCGACGTGCGACGAGATCGTGGCCTGGGCGTTCCTCCGTTTGTCGCAACGCGGCGCAGCGCCGGGAGCGGCCTCGACATCTGTAGCAAGGGAGACGGGCGTCACTCGGCAGCCGTCTGTTGTGACCCGGCCCACGGCGGCGGAGGGTGTGCACGCCCCACTCCCCGGGGCCGTCCCCCGCTCAGGAAGGTCAGGCATGTCCCAGGCATCCATCATCGGCTGGAGCCACAGCCGCTTCGGACGTCTCGAGGCGCCCGACACGACGAGCCTCATGAGCGAGGTCGTCCCCGACGCCCTCGCCCACGCCGGCCTCGGCGCGCAGGACGTGGACGGCCTCTACGTGGGCGTCTACAACAACGGCTTCTCCACCCAGGACTTCCAGGCGGCGCTCGTCGGCGTCGGCGTCCCGGAGCTCGCGGCCACCCCCGCCACCCGGCTGGAGAACGCCTGTTCCACCGGGTCCGCAGCGCTCTACGCGGCCTGCGACTTCATCGAGTCCGGCCGCGGCCGCGTCGCCCTCGTGGTGGGCGCCGAGAAGATGACCGGCGTGCCCACGCCGCGGGCCGGGGAGATCCTGCTCTCCGGCTGCTACGGGCCCGAGGAGGCGGACGTGGACGGCGGTTTCGCCGGCGTGTTCGCCGGCATCGCCCGCGCCTACGCCGACCGGTACGGCGACCCGTCCGACGCCATGGCGCGCATCGCCGCGAAGAACCACCGCAACGGGGTCACGAACCCGTACGCGCAGCTGCGCAAGGACCTCGGGTACGAGATGTGCTCGACGGTCTCGGAGAAGAACCCGCTGGTCGCGCCGCCGCTGCGGCGCACGGACTGCTCCCTGATCAGCGACGGTGCCGTCGCCCTCGTCCTCGCCTCCGACGACGTGGCACGCGCCGCCCACCGCCGCGTCCGCTTCCGCGCCCGGGCGCACGCCAACGACGTGCTGCCGCTCTCGCGCCGCGACCCCCTCGAGTTCGCCGGCGTCCGGCGCGCGTGGGCCTCGGCGCTGGACCAGGCCGCCGTCGGCACGCTCGACCTGGACCTGGTCGAGACCCACGACTGCTTCACCATCGCCGAGCTGCTCCAGTACGAGGCCTTCGGCCTCGCCGAGCGGGGCCAGGGCCACCGCGTCCTCGACGAGGGCCTCACCCAGGCCGACGGCAAGCTGCCCGTCAACCGCTCGGGGGGCCTGAAGTCCAAGGGCCACCCGATCGGCGCCACCGGTGTCTCGATGCACGCCATCGCGGCCATGCAGGTCACCGGCTCCGCCGGCGAGATGCAGCTCCCGGACGCCGGCCTCGCCGGCGTCTTCAACATGGGCGGCACCGCCGTCTCCAACTACGCAAGCATCCTGGAGGCCTGGTGAGCACCGTGACCACCGCACCCGAGACGACGGAACCCGTGACCAGCACGCCCGAGGCCCCCGAGGCAGCGGCGCCCGCCCCCGGCGACCTGCGCGTCCAGCGCCGCCGGCTGCCCTCGCTGCCGCAGCGCACGTCGAACCTGTCCTCGCTGCTGCGTCAGACCGCTGCCCGGCTGCCCGCCGGCACCGCCCTGGTGCGGGGGGCCGTCCGGTGGTCCTGGCGCGAGCTGGACGCGCGGGCCGACGCCCTGGCCGCGGCCCTCGGCGAGGCGGGCATCGGCCCGGGCGACGTCGTCATGCTCCACGCCGGCAACTGCCGCGACTACCTGACCGTCATGGTCGCCACCTGGCGGGTCGGCGCGGTGATCACCCCCACGAACTCGAAGCTGACCCCCGCCGACGTCGCCCGGCTGGCCGAGGTCGTCCGCCCCGACCTGCTCGTCGTGGAGGAGGGGGCCGAGGCGCACGCCGCAGCACTGGCCCCCGTCCCGTGCTGGACGTTGTCCGACGGCCCCGGCTCCGAGGCGCACCCGCACGTCGGGGCGCTGGTCGAGCGCCACCGCGGCGCACGGGTCCCGGACGCCCAGGTCGCGGTGGGGGAGCCCGCCTGGTTCTTCTTCACCTCGGGCAGCTCGGGCCGCCCCAAGGCCGCCGTCCTGACCCACGACCAGATGGCCTTCGTGGTCAACAACCACATCGCCGACCTGATGCCGGGCCTCGACGCCGACGACGCCACCCTGGTCCTGGCCCCGCTCTCGCACGGCGCGGGCGTCCACGTGCTCACCCACGTCGCGCGCGGCGCCGCGGTGGTGCTGCTGCCCGGGGAGTCGCTCGACGTCGCCCAGGCGTGGGACCTCATCGCCGAGCACCGCGTCTCGACGCTGTTCACCGTGCCCACGATCCTCAACCGGCTCGTCCAGGGCGTCCGGCCCGACACCGACCTGACCTCGCTGGCGCACGTCGTCTACGCCGGCGCCCCGATCACGCGGCAGGACCAGGCCCGGGCACGGCAGGTGCTGGGTCCGGTGGTGGAGCAGTACTACGGGCTGTGCGAGGTCACCGGTGCCATCACCGTCCTGCCGCCCTCCCTGCACGAGGACGTGCCGACCGTCGACGGCATCGTCACCGCGGGCCACGCCCGCACGGGCATGACCCTCTCGATCCAGGACCCCGACGGCCGCCACCTGCCCGCCGGCGAGCGCGGGGAGATCTGCGTCGTCGGCCCGGCCGTCTTCTGCGGCTACCTGGGCAACGACGCGGCCAACGCGTCGTCGTTCCGCGAGGGCTGGTTCCGCACCGGGGACCTGGGCCTCCTCGACGAGCACGGCTTGCTCTACATCACCGGCCGCGCCTCGGACATGTACATCTCCGGGGGCTCGAACATCGACCCGCGCGAGGTGGAGGAGAAGATCCTCGCTCACCCCGCGGTCCGCGCCGTCGGCGTCGTCGGAGCCCCGGACCCGGACTGGGGCGAGGTGGGCTACGCCGTCGCGGTGGTCGAGGACGGGCTCGGTGCCGACGAGCTGCTGGCCTGGTGCCGCGAGCACATGGCGCGCTACAAGGCGCCCAAGCGCGTGCACCTCGTCGATCAGCTGCCCACGACCGCCTACGGCAAGGTCACGACCGCGGTGCTGCGCGAGCTGCTCCAGAGCGCCGGCGCCTGGCCCGCGGGGTCGGTCCGATGAGCGTCACCGCCACGCGCGACCGGCTGGTGCCCGCGGACGGGGCGCCGCTGCTGCGCCACCCCGGGCCGGTGGCCGCCGAGCGGGTCGTGGTCGTCCCGGCGCGGCTGCGCCCGCACACCGAGGTGCTGCCCGCCGGCGTGCCGCTGCTGGAGGCGCTGGCCGGGCTGCTGGCCCGCACCGGCGCGAGCGCGGCCTCGGGCGAGCTGGTCGGTGGCGAGCTGGCGTCGTTCTCCTACTTCGTGCCGGACGTCGGTGCCCCCGGTGGGCCGGTGGCGAACTTCAGCGCCCCCCGGGCCGGGTCCGCGCCCGCCCGGCTGGTGCACGGCGGGCTGACGCTGGGGCATCGCGACGGCGAGGTCTTCAGTCACAGCCACGCCCTCTTCGTGGGCGCCGACGGGGAGCGGCGCGCGGGGCACCTGATCCCCGACTCGGTGGTGCTCGGCGAGGGCGTCACGGCGCGCGTGTGGACGTCGGTCGACGTCGACCTGCGCGTCGAGCACGACCCGGAGACCACGATGTCCCTGTTCGTGCCCCAGCGGGTGCGCGCGGCCGGCACGCACGACGAGCGGGACGTGGACGCGCTGCTGTGCCGCGTCCGCCCCAACGTCGACCTCGTCGGCGTGGTCGAGCACCTCGTCGCCGAGGCCGGCTGGGCCGCCGCGGCGGTGCGCGGGCAGATCGGCTCCCTGGTGGGTGCGAGGCTGGGCGGCGAGGGCGGCACGATCGCCGTCGACGGCCCGGCGACCGAGGTGATGCACGTCGGCGGCACGGTGGTCCGCGAGGACGACGGGGTGCGTGCCCGGCTCACGGCCGACCTGGTCGACCGGCACGGCGCGGTGCACTCCGGCGCGCTGCTCCCCGGCCTGAACCCGGTGGCCATGACCTACGAGCTGGTGCTCACGCGCCTCGACGCGGCGGCCGCCGGCGGGGGAGCATCTGCCTGATGAGGACCCTGCGTGACCGGCTGGCCGCCCACGGCGTCCGGCCGGAGACCGTCCACGAGCGCGTGCTCGACCGCGTGACCGCGGCCGCCGACGCCTCCCACTACCTGCTCCAGCCCCAGGCGCTGGTCACCACCTCGGCCGAGGCCGACGTGGTGCGGCTGCTGGCGGCCTGCACCGCGGAGCGGCTCCCGCTGACCTTCCGCTCCGGCGGCACGAGCCTGTCGGGCCAGGCCGGCACGCACGGCGTGCTGGCCGACGTCCGCCGGGGCTTCCGCGGCGTCGAGGTCCTCGACGGCGGCGCCCGCGTGCGCGTCGCACCGGGCACCACGGTGCGCGCGGTCAACGCCGCGCTCGCGCCGCACGGCCGCCGGCTCGGCCCCGACCCGGCCAGCGACGGCGCCTGCACGATCGGCGGGGTGGTCGCCGACAACTCCAGCGGCATGAGCTGCGGGGTGGAGGGCACCAGCTACCACACGCTCGACTCGCTGCGCGTGGTCCTGCCCAGCGGCACCGTGGTCGACACGGCGCTCCCGGACGCCGACGCGCGCCTGGCACACGACGAGCCCGCCCTCCACGCCGGCCTGGCCCGGCTGCGCGACGCGCTGCGGGCCTCGCCCGGGCTGGTCGCCGAGGTGCGGCGGCAGTTCTCGGTGAAGAACACGATGGGCTACGGCCTGAACTCCCTGCTCGACCACGACGAGCCGGCGCAGGTGCTGGCCCACCTCGTGGTCGGCTCCGAGGGCACGCTCGCGTTCGTCTCCTCGGCCACCTTCCGCACCCTGCCGGTGCGTCCCTTCGCCGCCACCGGGCTGCTGGTGGTCGACGAGCTGTCCCGCGCGACCGACGCCCTCCCGGCCCTCGTCGGGTCCGGGGCCGTCGCCCTGGAGCTGCTCGACACCCGCTCGCTGCACGTCGCCGCCGGCGACGCGCGGGCGACGCCGGGGCTGCGTGCGCTGAGGCTGGAGCGCCAGGCGGCACTGCTGGTGGAGTACCAGGCCGAGTCGGCCGACGAGCTCGCCGCGCTGGTGGAGCAGGGCGCGCCCGTGCTCGCCACGGGCGTCGGTGGCGACCCGCTGACCAGCGACCCGGCCGCCCGCGCCGACCTCTGGCACCTGCGCAAGGGGCTCTACGCCGCCGTCGCCGGGGCGCGGCGGCGCGGCACCACCGCCCTGCTGGAGGACGTGGCGGTGCCGGTCGCCGACCTCACCGCCACCTGTGCCGCCCTCGACGACGTCTTCGCCGCCCACGGCTACGACGACGCCGTGGTCTTCGGGCACGCCAAGGACGGCAACATCCACTTCATGATCAGCGAGGACCTCGGCGAGGCCGCGGGCCAGGAGCGCTACGCCCGGTTCACCGACGACATGGTGGACGTCGTCCTCGCGCGCGGCGGCACGCTCAAGGCCGAGCACGGCACGGGCCGCGTCATGGCCCCCTTCGTCCGCCGCCAGTACGGCGACGACCTCTACGCGGTGATGCTCGAGGTCAAGGCGTTCTGCGACCCGTCCGGGGTGCTCAACCCCGGGGTGCTGCTCAGCGACGACCCGCAGGCGCACCTGCGCGACCTCAAGTCGGTGCCGGAGGTGGAGGAGGAGGTGGACGCCTGCGTGGAGTGCGGCTTCTGCGAGCCCGTCTGCCCCAGCCGCGACCTCACCCTCACCCCGCGGCAGCGCATCATCGCCCGGCGGGCCGAGGCGGGTCTGCGGGCCGCAGCCGCCGCGGGCGACGACGAGGCGGCCGCCCGGGCCGACGAGCTGGCCGCCGACTACGACTACGCCGGCGTGCAGACCTGCGCGGTCGACTCGATGTGCCAGACCGCCTGCCCCGTCAGCATCGACACCGGGCAGCTCGTGCGACGCCTCCGCGCCCAGGAGCAGGGCCGTCTGGCCCAGGCCGTCGGCCGGACGGCGGCGCGGCACTGGGCGGGTGCGACCCGTGCGGCCGGGGCGGCGCTCGACGTGGCTCGCAGGGCGCCGGGACTGACCGAGGCGGCGTCGCGTGGCGGACGCCGGGTGCTCGGCGAGGACCGGGTGCCGCTCTACGCCGGGCCGATGCCCGGCGGCGGGTCGCGCCGGGCACCGAGCGCCGGAGCGCCGACCCCGGCCGCGCGGACGGACGCGGCCCCGCCTGCCGTGGTGCTGCTGCCCAGCTGCACCGGCGCCATGTTCGGCTCGCCCACGGACGGCGGCGCCCACGCCGCCTTCCTCGCCCTGTGCGAGCGGGCCGGCGTCGAGGTGCGGGTGCCGGCCGACGCCGACACGCTGTGCTGCGGCATGCCCTGGAGCTCGAAGGGGCTCACGGCCGGCGCCGCGGAGATGAGCCGCCGGCTGGTCGCCTCCCTCGCCGACCTCACCGAGCGTGGCCGGGTGCCGGTGCTCACCGACTCCGCCTCCTGCAGCGAGGGCCTCGCCAAGTCGCTGCGCGGCGAGGGCCTCGGTGTGGAGGACGCGGTCTCCTTCGCCGCCCGGGAGCTGCTGCCGCGCCTGGCCGCCACACCGGTCGCGCGACGCCTGGCGCTCCACCCGACCTGCGCGTCGACCCGTGCCGGGCACGACGCCGACCTGCGGGCGCTGGCCGCCGCCGTCGCCGAGGAGGTGTTCGTGCCGCCGTCCTGGGGGTGCTGCGCGTTCGCGGGGGACCGGGGCCTGCTGCACCCGGAGCTCACGGAGGCGGCCACCGCCGCCCAGGCCGCGGAGGTGCGGGCCGCCGGCGCCGACGCGCACGCGTCCTGCAACCGCACCTGCGAGCTCGGGATGACCCGGGCCACGGGGGAGACCTACGAGAACGTGCTCGTGCTGCTGGAGCGTGCCACCCGGGTGGACGGGGCCGGTGCGTGATCGCCCCGACGCTCGACCCGAGCGCGTGGGTGGCGCCCGGTGCGGTGGTCGTAGGCGACGTGCGCCTAGGCGCTTGCTCCTCGGTCTGGTACACCGCCGTGCTCCGCGCCGACGGGGACACGATCGCCGTCGGCACCGACAGCAACGTGCAGGACGGGAGCGTCCTGCACACCGACCCGGGCTTCCCGCTGACGCTCGGCGACCGGGTCTCGGTCGGGCACCGCGCGGTGCTGCACGGCTGCACCGTGGAGGACGACGTGCTCGTCGGCATGGGGGCGATCGTGATGAACGGGGCGGTGGTCGGCGCCGGGTCGATCATCGGGGCGGGAGCGGTGCTCGCCGAGGGGGCCTGTGTGCCGCCCGGCTCGCTCGTGCTGGGGCTGCCCGGCCGGGTGCGGCGCGAGGTCACGGACGCCGAGCGGGTCACCATCACCCGCAACGCCGAGCAGTACGTGCGGCTCGCGGGGCTGCACGCCGAGGGCCGACCGTGACGGCCGGCCCGACGCTCAGCGCGGGCTGAGCCGCAGGACGGGGATGGTGCGGGCGGTGCGGGCCTCGTACTCGGCGAAGCCGGGGCTGGCCTGCTTGAACCGCTCCCAGGCGGCGTCGCGCTCGGCGCCCTCGAGGTCGGTGGCGTGCACGTCGGTGCGAGTGATCGTGGTGCCGTCGCCGGTCTCGATCACGAGGTCGGGATGGGCCAGGAGGTTGTGGTACCAGGCCGGGTTGTCGGGCGCCCCGGCCTTGGACGCCGCCACGAGCCAGCCGTCCCCGTCCTCGATCCCCATGACGGGGCTGACCCGCGGGGCGCCGGACCTCGCCCCCACCGTGTGGAGCACCACGAGCGAGTCGCCGAACGGCGCCGCCTCGGTGACCACGCCGTGCCGCTCGTGGAACTCGGCCAGGACCCGCGCGTTGAAGTCGGACATGGCTCGATCCTGCCTCGGGACGGCACGTCCCGCCACCAGCCCCTCGGGGGACGACCCCGGCCCAGACCAGTGACGAGACTTTGTCATGACATGGGTCAGCCGCCCGCCGTCCACGCCGATGAAGGAGGCATGAAGAACGTGCTGCTGGTGGAGGACGACGGCGACATCGCCGTGCTCCTCGGGTTCGCCCTCCGGGGTTCCGGGGTGCGCCTCGAGGTCGTCGCGACCGTGGACGCGGCCCTGGACGTCCTCGCCCGTCGCGAGACCGACCTGCTCGTCACCGACGTGCGGCTCGGCACCCGGGAGACCGGGCTCGACCTCGTGCTGCACGCCCGTGCGCTCGGGCTGGAGCCGCTGGACGGGGTGGTGGTGATCTCGGCCAGCGTCATGGCCGAGGACCTCGCCGCCGCCCAGGACGCCGGCGTCACCGAGTTCGTGGCCAAGCCGTTCGACGTGCGCGCCCTGGCCCGCCGGGTGGCCGCGGTCACCGGCTCGCCACAGGCCGCCTGAGCCCAGGGGAGCGCTCCCGGCCGCTCCGCTCGGCCGGCCGCCTCGGGTCGCTCAGCGCCGCCCGCGCAGCAGGTAGCAGACCGGCAGGACGCCGGCGGAGCTGACCGTGCTCAGCGCCAGCGCCCACAGTCGCCGCGAGCCGCGGACCTGCGCCGCGTCCCTCGCCCTGAGGTCGCGCAGGGCGACCAGGCGCAGGACGGCGTCGGCCACGCCGACGCCGATGACGACCCCGCGGGCACGGGGGCTGAGCTGCTCGAGACGTGACACGGGTCCTCCTCGTCGACGGAGCCCCATCCTGCCCGACGGGTCCGACGTCACGTCCCCGGCGGGACCGGCGGCGTCCACGTCGCCCGGACGCGCGGCGGGTGCGGTTAGGTGGGGCCAGCAGACGCGGCCGCGGCGCCGCCCGTCCCCGGAGGAGAACGCATGACCAGTCCCGCCTACCAGGTCCTCGACCCGAGCACCGGTGAGGTCGCCGAGACCTTCCCCCACGCCACGGACGCCGAGGTCGAGGGCGCGCTCGCCGCCGCCCAGACCGCCTACACGTCGTGGAAGGCCGTCCCGATGGCCGAGCGCGCCGTCGTCGTGAAGCGCATCGCCGCGCTGTTCGAGGAGCGCAAGGACGAGCTGGCCGCCATCGCCACGCAGGAGATGGGCAAGCCGCTGTCGGAGGGCGTCGAGGAGGCCGAGTTCTGCCAGGCGATCTTCGACTACTTCGCCACCGAGGGCCCGACCCTCGCGGCCGACCAGCCGATCAAGACCTTCTCCGGCGGCAGCGCGGTCATCCAGCGGCTGCCGATCGGCGTCCTGCTCGGGATCATGCCGTGGAACTTCCCCTTCTACCAGATCGCCCGGTTCGCGGCGCCGAACCTGATGCTGGGCAACACCATCGTGCTCAAGCACGCCGAGTCGGTGCCGCGCTCGGCGCTCGCGGTGGAGCAGATCATGAAGGACGCCGGCCTCCCCGAGGGCGCCTACGTCAACGTCTTCGCCAGCTACGACCAGGTCGAGACCATCATCGCCGACCCCCGCGTGCAGGGCGTCTCGCTCACCGGCTCCGAGCGGGCCGGCGCGGTCGTCGCCGCCCTGGCCGGCAAGAACCTGAAGAAGTGCGTCCTCGAGCTGGGCGGCTCGGACCCGATGGTCGTCCTCGACGCCGACGACCTGGACTCCGTGGTCAGCGACGCTTGGGACTTCCGCACCTACAACACCGGCCAGGCCTGCAACTCCAACAAGCGGATGATCGTGCGCTCGGAGGTCTACGCCGACTTCGTGGAGAAGATCGTCGCGAAGGCGAAGGCCGTGGAGGAGTTCTCCCCGCTGTCGTCGCGACGTGCCGCCGAGGCCCTGGACGCCCAGGTGCAGGATGCCGTCGCCAAGGGCGCCACGCTGCACGCCGGCGGCGTGCTGGGCGAGGCCCCCGCGGCCTACTACTCCCCGGCGGTGCTCACGGGCGTCACCCCCGAGATGCGCGCGTTCCGCGAGGAGCTCTTCGGCCCCGTCGCCGTCGTCTACGAGGTGGCCAGCGACGAGGAGGCCCTCGCCCTGGCCAACGACACCACCTACGGGCTCGGCGGCTCCGTGATCAGCAAGGACGAGGCACGCGCCCGCGCCCTCGCCGAGCAGCTGGAGGTAGGCATGGCCAACGTGAACTCCACCGCCGGCGAGGGCGCGGAGATCCCGTTCGGCGGCGTCAAGCGCTCCGGCTTCGGCCGCGAGCTGGGCCCGCTGGGCATGGACGAGTTCGTCAACAAGCGGATGTTCTACGTGGCCGACTGAGCCATGGCTGACTGACCGTGGCCGACCGACTGCCCGGGCCGGTCGCCCGCCCTACCAGGGGCGCGGCGGGCGGCCCGGCAACGGTCCGGCGTCGCGGGTGAGCGCCAGCAGCTCCTCGCGCAGCGCGTCGACCTCGCCGGCGTCGACGTCCCCGTCGAACAGCGACGCGGCCGAGACCCCGTCCGCGGCCCGCACGATCACGTGCGTGCGCCCGGCGTCCAGGCCGTCCGCGGCCAGCCGCTCGCGCCAGCGGTGCCAGGCGTCCCGCGCGTCCTGCGTGGCCTCGGGCACCGCGCTGATCAGCGCCAGCAGCGTGATCTCCTCGCGCACCTGCGTCGCGTCCAGCTGGTCCAGCGAGGCCCGGACGTAGGCCCGCAGCAGCCGCCCCGGGGCGTCGTCCTCCGGGTCGAGCTGCGCCTCGACGTGCTCCTCGAACTGCGCCTCCAGGTGCGCGCCCAGCGCGACCAGCAACGCGTCCTTGCTGGGGAAGTGGTGCAGCAGGCCGCCCTTGGAGACCTCGGCCACCCGGGCGATCACCTCGAGGCTCGCCCCGGCGCCGTGGGTCAGCAGCGCCCGCCCGGCCGCGTCGAGGATGCGTGCCCGCGTCTGCACCGGGTCCCGGGTCCGTCTGCCCTCGCTCACGCGGCCAAGCCTAGGTGGAGCCGGCCGCGTGGCAGTCGTCGGGAGTTGGTTACCGACCGTCTGGACGGTACGTTATTGCCATGACCAGCACCCTGCCCACGACTCCGGTCGCCCGCCCCACGTCCTCGCCCGTGCCCGCCGGCATCGCGCGACGACCCTGGGCCGCGCTGGTGGTGCTGGTGCTCGCGGTCGTCCTGCTCTCGGTCGACGGCACCGTGGTGGCGCTCGCCGTGCCCGCGCTCTCCGCCGACCTCGCGCCCACCTCCACGCAGCTGCTCTGGATCGGCGACGTGTACTCCTTCGCCATCGCGGGCTTCCTGGTCACGATGGGCGGCGTCGCCGACCGGTTCGGCCGCCGCCGCGTCCTCCTCGTCGGGACGACGGCCTTCGGGCTGACCTCCCTGGCCGCCGGCCTCGCCCCCACCCCGGAGACCCTCATCGCCGCCCGCGCGCTCCAGGGCGTCGCTGCGGCCACCCTCATGCCCTCCACACTGGCGCTGATCCGCGCGCTCTTCCCGGACGCCGCGCGGCGCACCCGCGCCGTGGCGATCTGGGCCGCCGGCGCCTACGCGGGCGCCGCCGCCGGCCCCGCGGTGGGCGGCCTGCTGCTCGAGCACTTCTGGTGGGGCTCGGTCTTCCTGGTCAACGTGCCGGTCGTCGTGCTGCTGCTCGTCGGCACCGTGGCGCTGGTCCCCGAGTCGCGCGACCCGCACCCGGGCCGGCTCGACCTGGTCAGCGCCGGTCTCTCCCTGCTGGCCGTGGTGCCCGTCGTCCTGGCCGTGAAGGAGGCGGCCGTGCACGGCGTGACCCCGCTGGCCGCCGCCGCCCTGGTGGTCGGCGTCCTGGCGGGCGTCACCTTCGTCCGCCGGCAGCGGGCGCTGAGCCGCGCCGGCCGCGCCCCGCTGCTGGACCTCGCGCTGTTCCGCGACCCGACGGTCCGGGGCGCCGTCGGCTCCACGCTCGTGGCGGTGCTGGCCTTCAGCGGGCTGCTCTACTTCTTCTCCCAGTACCTCCAGCTCGTGCGCGGCCTCGGCCCGCTGCAGGCCGGTCTGTGGGAGCTGCCGCTGACCGCGGCCGCCGTGGCCGTCATCCCCTTCGCCGGGCGGGCCGCCGCACGGTTCGGCCAGGGCCGCGTCATCGGTGCCGGGCTGGCCGTCTCCGCCGCCGGGATGGCGCTGCTGGCCGTCGGCGAGAGCGCCGCCGGGTACGTCGTCCTCGCGGCCGCGCTCGTGCTGGCCGGGCTGGGGGAGGGGTTCGCCTTCACCCTCAGCACCGACGCCGTGCTCAGCGCGGTGCCCGCCGACCGGGCCGGTGCCGCCTCCGCCGTCAGCGAGACCGCCTACGAGCTGGGCGTGGCCCTCGGCATCGGCGTCCTCGGCTCCGGCCTGACGCTGCTGTACCGCTCCGGCCTCGACGGCCAGCCCGAGGAGGTCCGCGACTCGCTCGCCGGGGCCCTCGCGCACGGCTCGGACGAGGCGGTGCTGCTCGCGCAGCACGCGTTCGTCGACGCCATGCAGGCGGTCTCGCTGGCCGCCGCCCTGCTGCTGTCGGTGGCCGCGGTCGTGGCCTGGCGGCTCATCGGTCGGCGTCGTGACGAGGACGTGCTCGACTCGTGACGGCCCGCACGTGGCGCCACGTCGGCGCCGGGGAGCAAGATGTCGGAGTCCCGCAGTCGGCGGGAGCACGCACCACGGAGGTCGCCCCACCCATGTCCACGCCGCCGTCCACGCCGTCGTCCACGCCGCTCACGACCCACGACGCGCTCCAGGTGGGCGCGCGCGACCACCTGGTGCAGCACTTCGCCAAGCAGCAGGGCAGCGACCTGCTCGTGCTCGAGCGCGGCGAGGGGCCCTACGTCTACGACACGCGGGGCACGCAGTACATCGACGCGCTCTCCAGCCTGTTCTGCTCCCAGCTGGGGTACTCCTACGGCGAGGAGTTCGCCGAGGCCGCCACCCGGCAGCTCACCACGCTGGCGTTCAACACCAACTGGAACACCGCGCACCCGGCGTCCATCGAGCTGGCCGAGATGATCAGCGACCGGGCCCCGGCCGACGACTACAAGGTCATGTTCACCGGCGGCGGCTCGGAGTCGGTGGAGTCGGCCTGGAAGATGGTCCGCGAGCACTTCGACGCGCTCGGCCAGCCGCAGCGGGTCAAGGCGATCGCCCGCCGCACCGCCTACCACGGCGTGACCCTCGGGGCGCTCTCCTTCACCGGCGTCCCCGGCTTCAAGTCGGGCTTCGGCACCGCGCCCATCGAGGTCAGCCACGTGTCGTCGACCAACGCCTTCCGGGCGCCCGACGGCGACGACCCGGCCGCCTTCTGCGCCCGGCTGCTGGCCGAGGTCGAGGACGCGATCGTCGCCGCCGGCGCCGACGAGGTGGCGCTGATCATCGCCGAGCCGGTGCAGAACGCGGGCGGCTGCTTCGTGCCGCCGCCGGGCTACTGGCAGGGGCTGCGGGCGCTGGCCGACAAGTACGGCACCCTGCTCATGGCCGACGAGGTCATCACCGGCTTCGGCCGCATCGGCGAGTGGTTCGCCGTCGCCCGGGAGGGCGTCGCCCCCGACCTGATCTCGGTGGCCAAGGGCATCACCTCGGCGTACGCGCCCATGGGTGCGGTCCTGGTCCGCTCGCACGTGCTCGAGCCGCTGGTCGACCAGGGCAAGGTCTACCGCCACGGCATCACCTTCGGCGGGCACCCGGTCTCGGCGGCGATCGCGCGCAGGAACATCGAGATCTTCGAGCGCGACGGGGTGCTGGAGAACGTCCGCACGCTGGCCGGGCCGCTCGGCGAGAAGGTCGCCACGCTGCTGGACCTCCCGATCGTCGGCGACGTGCGCGGCGCGGGCTTCTTCTGGGCGATGGAGCTGGTCAAGGACGACGAGGCCACCCGGTTCGAGAAGGAGAAGCGCGACGAGCTGCTCCGGGCGTTCCTCCCGCGCCGGCTGCGCGAGGCGGGCCTCATCGCGCGCTGCGACGACCGCGGCGACGCGGTGCTCCAGATCGCCCCGCCGCTGATCAGCGACGAGGCGCTGCTCGAGGAGATCGTCTCCCGCCTGCGCGACGTGCTCGCCGACGCCGGCGAGCACATGAAGCTCTGAGCGCGGTCCCGGTGGCGGCCTCGCCCCCGGGGCGCGAGGACGAGCGCGGCCACCGCCCCCTAGGGTGAGGCTGTGCAGGGTGAACCCGTGACCGGTCCCGAGGCCGCGGCCGACGAGCCGTCCCCTCCTGCCCGCACGGCGGGTGGCAAGCCGCCGACGATGGCCGAGATCGCCGCCCACCTGGGGGTCTCGCGCCAGCTCGTCTCCGCCGCCATGCGCGGTGCGCCGGGCGCGAGCAAGGAGAACCGCGAGCGGGTGCGGCAGGCCGCCCTCGAGCTGGGCTTCGTGCCGAACCTCGCCGCCCGCGAGCTGCGCGCCTCGAAGGGGCGTCAGGTCGGCGTCGTGTTCAACCCCGCGCACTCCACCGAGGCCGACATCATCGAGGGCGTCTACGCCGAGGCGCGCGAGCGCGGGCTGGGCGTGGTGCTCAGCGCCGTGACCGAGCACCGCAGCCCCCGTGACGCCTTCCGCGAGCTCATCGCCCACCGCTGCGTGGCCGTGGCCGTCATCGGCTCCGACCTGCCCCGCGCCGACCTCGCCGAGCTCGCCGGGCAGGTGCCCGTGCCGGTCGTCGGCGTCGGGTACGGGCGCCGGGACGCGGCGTTCTCCGTCGTCCGCTCCGCCGGCGACACCGGCATCGCGCTGACCGTCGAGCACCTCGTGGGCCTCGGGCACACCGAGATCGCCTACCTGGACGCGGCCGGCCCCGCTCCGGCGGCGATCCGCCTCGCCGGCTACCGACGCGCGGTGAAGAAGCACGGCCTGGTCGAGGACGTCCTGGGCGACCTCACCCACCTCGGCCTGCCGACCTACCCCGAGGAGGTGGGCTCCTCCGTCGCGCGCCAGCTGCTCGCGCGGCCCAGCCTGCCGACCGCCGTGGTGGGCAGCAACGACCACGCCGCGGCCGCCCTCGTCTGGGCGCTGTCGCGGCGGGGGGTGCGGGTGCCCGAGGACGTCTCGGTCACCGGCTACGACGACTCCCCGCTCGCCCGCGTGAGCGCCAACGACCTGACGACGGTCAACCAGCGTCCGCAGGACATGGGCCGCGCCGTCGTCCGCTCCTCGCTCGCGGCGATCGAGAGCCCCACCGCCCCGCCGGAGCCGGTCGTGGTCGACGTCGAGCTGGTCGTGCGCTCCTCCACCGCGGCGCCGCGCGCCTGAGCCCAGCCTCGGGACGTCATACGCACCGGAGACACGGGTCTCCGGGGCGTATGACGTCCCGGCGGCGGCTCAGCCCTCGCGGGCGGCGAGCTCGAGGTGGCGCGACCAGCCGCTGGCGCTGACCAGCGTGCAGGCCAGGCAGACCAGCGCGACGACGCCCAGCATCGCGGGCACCGAGAACCACGCGCTGAGCGCGGCGAGCAGCGCCGGCAGCAGGAACCCGACGTAGGCCAGCGCGTAGTAGACGCCGGTGAGGCCGGCCAGGTCGTCGGGGCGGGCGATGCGCTGCACCTCCAGCAGGCCCGAGACCACGGCGATCCCGTAGGCGGCGCCCAGCACCAGGGCCACCGGCACGGCGAGCACCGGGCTGCCGACGAGGGCCGTGAGCGCGGCCAGCGCCATGCCGAGCGACATCAGCACCATGGAGACGACGATCGCCCTCGCCGAGAGGGTGTCGTCCAGGCGGCGCGCGATGGGCTGCACCAGCACGCCGGTGACCAGGGTGGCCACGGTCAGGGCCGCGGTGAACAGCAGCTCGGCCGAGCCCAGCGAGCCCTCGACCGCCTGGGGCACGATCGCGTAGGCGACGCCCGCGGAGCCGAAGATCCACGGGGCCATCGGCAGCACCACGTGCAGGAACCGTCGGTGCCCCGCGGCGGGCACCCGCAGCCGGTCGAGGAACCGCAGGTCGCCGCGCTCGCGCCGCGTCTCGGGGGCCGAGCGGGCGACCAGCGCGAGCACCGGCAGCGTGAGCGCCACGTGCACCACGTACGGCCACAGCAGCGCCGGGTGGCTCCACTGGGCGAGCAGGGCCGCCGCGGCCGGGCCCGCGGCGAAGCCGAGCGTGAGCAGGATCGAGGAGCGCCGGGCGCCGGCACCGGGGCGGGCGGTGGCGTCCCAGGTGGGGCGCGAGAGCTCGCTGACCCAGGCGGTGCCCACCGACATGGCGACACCGACGGCCACCCCGACGAGGGCGCGGCCGGCGAAGATGGCGGCGTACCCGGCGACGTCGCCGACGGCCAGCGCGATGCTGCCGAGCACGGAGGCGACCAGGCCGGCCAGCATGACCGGTCGCCGGCCCACGTGGTCGGAGAGCGCCGAGGCCACCAGCAGCCCGGGCACGAGCCCCAGCACGTAGGCGCCTAGGAAGACGTTCACGTCGACCTGGGAGAACCCCATCTCGGCGCGGTAGACGCTGAGCAGCGGCGTGAACTGGTTGCCGCCCCAGCCGATGACGAACATCGCCGCGGCCGGCACGCGCCAGGCGCGGGCGGCCCTCGCGGCCCCCGGGCCGGTGGCCGGCGCGGTGGTGGTGAGGACGGCGGCCTCGACCTGCGTGCTCACCAGGCACCGCCCAGCAGCACCGCGTGGGTGCGGCTCAGGTGGCCGCGCAGGCTCGCCTCGAAGGCGTCCGGGTCGCAGGCGGCCACCTCCGCGGCCATGCTCCGGTGCTCCGCGGCCAGGACGACGAGGTGCTCGGTGTGCGCCCCGATGGAGCCGATGGCCATGCGGCGCTGCCGGTCGCCCAGGCTCGCGTAGAACCCGGCCGCGACGGCGTTGCCCGACGCCTCGACGATCGTGGCGTGGAACTCGGTGTCGGCCCGGGCGAACCCGGCCACGTCGCCGGCCGCGGCCAGCCGCTCCTGCTCGGCGAGCAGGGCGACGACCGCCGTGGCGAGACGGTCGCGGGCCGCGTCCTGGCCGGGGGAGACGAGCCGACGGACCGCCGCGCTCTCCAGGGCACGGCGCACCTCGAGCACGTCGCGGGCCTCGCCGGGGGCGACCGGCACCACCACGGCGCCGCGGCGCGGCAGCAGCTCGAGCAGGCCCTCGGCCTGGAGCCGGAGGAATGCCTCGTGGACGGGGGTGCGCGAGATGCCCAGCGGGGCGCCGACCTCGACCTCGCTCAGCAGGGAGCCGCCGCGCACGGCGCCGGTGAGGATGTCCTCCTTCACCGCGCGGTAGGCGCGCTCGGCGGCGGGGGCAGCGGGGTCGTCGATCGGTGGCACCTCAGGAACGTACAACCTTGCATGCAAGGAGTGCCAGCGACTGTGAGCGCCGTGACGGGCGGTGGGCCGGCAGCCGCATGAGCGCGCCACGCGGTTGCAGGGTCACCGCCCGTGCGGCGGTCTCAGCTGAAGACGACCGTCTTGGTGCCGTTGAGGAGCACCCGGTGCTCGGCGTGCGCGGTGACCGCGCGGGAGAGGGCGAGCGCCTCGAGGTCGCGGCCCATGGCCGTGAGGTCCTGGGGCGACTTGGTGTGGTCGACGCGGGTGAAGTCCTGCTCGATGATCGGGCCCTCGTCGAGGTCGGCCGTCACGTAGTGCGCGGTCGCGCCGATGACCTTCACCCCGCGCGCGTGCGCCTGGAAGTACGGACGGGCGCCCTTGAACGCGGGCAGCAGGGAGTGGTGGATGTTGATGGCGCGGCCCGACAGGTCGCGGCACAGGCCGTCGGAGAGGATCTGCATGTAGCGCGCGAGCACCACCGAGTCGGCCTGGTGCACCTCGACCAGCCGGCGCAGCTCGTCCTCCGCGTCCGCCTTGGTGTCCTTGGTGACCGGCACGTGGTGGAACTCGATGCCGTGCCACTCGACGAGCTCGCGGAAGTCGGTGTGGTTGGAGACGACCGCGACGATCTCGGCCGGCATCGACCCGGTGCGGGTGCGGTGCAGCAGGTCGTTGAGCACGTGCCCCTGCTGGCTCACCATCACCAGCATCCGGTGCTTGCGGGTGGGGTCGTGGAAGGCCCACTCGGCGCCCAGGTCGTCGGCCACCTCGGTGGCGAACGCGGCGGCCAGCGCGTCGGTGTCGGCCTCGACGGCCGCACCCTCGACCGGCTCCAGCGCCGCCCGCATCCGCAGGAAGAACAGGCCCGTCTCCTCGTCACCGAACTGCTGGCTGTCGCGGATCGAGTACCCGTGCGAGGCCAGGAAGCCTGCCACCGAGGCCACGATGCCGTGGCGGTCCTGGCAGGAGAGGGTGAGGACGAGCTCGGACATGGTGACCTTTCGAGTGCGGGCCTGCGGGTGCGCAGCGCGTAGACGGTAGCCGCCGCCCTCTCCTCCCGCGTAACGACCGCCGAGTCGGCAGTACCTTGCTGCCGACTCGGCGGTGAGTCGGCAGCAGCTTTCACCGGACGCGGACGAGGACCTCGCCGTGGACGATGTTGAACCAGCCGTCCTCCTCGGCGGCCCACGCCTGCCAGGCCTGCGAGACCTCGACGAGGTCCTCGGGGTCGGCCAGCTTCTCGTCGACCAGCTGGGTGGCGATCGAGGACTGCAGGATGCGGTCGGCCCACGACCCGCCCCACAGCTGCCGGGCCTCGGGGTCGGCGTAGCACCAGGTGGACGAGGTCGCGACCACGTCCGTCGCGCCGGCGGCCCGGGCCCAGGCCAGCAGCCGCCGGCCGGCGTCCGGCTCGCCGCCGTTGGCGCGCGCCGCGGCCTGGTAGTAGCCGGCCCACTTCTCGAGCCCGGGGTTCTCGGGGTACCAGGCGAAGGAGGCGTAGTCGGCGTCGCGCACGGCCACGACGCCGCCAGGACGGGTCACGCGGATCATCTCGCGCAGAGCCGCCACCGGGTCGGCGACGTGCTGGAGCACCTGGTGGGCGTGCACCACGTCGAAGGAGTCGTCGGGCAGGTCCAGCGCGTGCACGTCACCGAGCAGCAGCTCGGCCCGGTGCGCCAGGTCGGAGCCGGCGCGGGTGAGCCCGGCGCGCGTCTGGTCCAGCGCCTCGGGCGCCAGCTCGAGGGCGACCAGGCGGCCGGGAGCGGTGCGTGCGGCCAGGCCGGCCGTGATCGTGCCCGGCCCGCTGCCGACGTCCAGCAGGTCCTGGCCGGGGCGCAGGTGGGGGAGGAGGTAGGCGGCCGAGTTCTCCGCGGTGCGTGCCAGGTAGGAGCGCTGGACGCTCTCGCCGTAGCCGTGCGTGTACGTGGACCCCGGGGTGCTGCTCATGCCGTGACAGTACGCCTGGAATCCCACATGGCAAGACGCAGGTCTCAAATATTAGGACGCGGACGTGGGGTCGGCGGCAGCGGGGGCTGTGGTCCGGGGCACACGGGACCCCACGCCCCCCACGGTGATGGCACGATCCATCCCGTGACCGTCCAGGAAGCCCCCAGCACCCCTGGCCGCGCAGGACGCGAGGCCGCGGAGCGCGACGAGCCCCGTGCTGCCCGCACCCGCGACGCCCTGCTCGCGGTGCTGCGTCGCCACCTGCGCACCGGCGGGGGCCCGCTCTCGGTCGCCGAGGTGTGTCGTCGTGCCGGCATCCACCGGGTCACCTTCTACGGCCACTGGCCCGACCTGGACGCCGCCCTGGACGACGCCGCGACCACCGAGGTGGACGCCCTCGGCGTGACCCCGGAGGCCGTGCTGAGCGCCGCCACGACGCCCGTCGAGCTGGCCCGGACCTACCGGGCCCAGCTGCGGGCGCAGCTGGAGGAGGTCCGGGCGCACCGCGAGGTCTACCGGGGGCTCTTCCGCGCCGGGGGGCTCGAGCTGCGGCTCCAGACGTCGATGCGCACGCGCGCCGAGGACGCGATCGCCCAGCTGCGCCGCCTCGGCGTCGACACCGGCGACTCCCTCGACGTCGCGGCCGGCTACCTGGCCGCCGGCGCCGCCGCGTCCTACCGCGACTGGGCGTTCAGCGACGAGCAGGACGTCGACCTGGCCGCCGCCCGGATCACCGCCCAGCTGCCCGCGTGGTGGCCGCAGGCCTGACGGGCACCCCCGGAGGGCTCAGCCCAGCCAGACCTTGCGCAGGGTCTCGGTCACGACCCACGTCGTCCGCTCGCCCTCGCTCAGCCGCACCACGACGCCCGGCGCCAGCGCGACCACCTCGCCGTCGGCGAAGGTGAGCGTGCCGTTCCCCGCGAGCACGACGAAGACCTCGTCGGCCTCGACGTCGGTGGCGGTGCCCGGCGTCATCTCCCACACGCCGACCTCGGTGCCGCCGAGCGACGTCAGCGTGCGCAGGCCGGCCCCGGGCGAGCCCACGACCACGTCGTCGGCGGGCAGCGGCTCGATCGCGAGCGGGGAGGTGGTGTCGAGGACGCGGGTCATGGCGGCCAGCCTGCCGCACCCGGGCGGGTGCCGGTGCGGCAGGCTGGGTGACGTGGCGAACAACGCGCTGGGCGACTTCCAGACCCCGCCCGCGCTCGCCGCGGCGTGCCTGGCGCTGGTGGACCTGCCCGCTTACGCCCGCGTGCTGGAGCCGACCTGCGGCACCGGCGCCTTCCTCGCCGCCGCCGGGGAGCGGTGGCCCGACGCCGAGCGGCTGGGGGTCGAGGTGCAGCCCGGTCACGCCGGGATCGCGCGGGCGCACGCCCGGGTGCTCGAGGACGACGTCCTCACCCTGCGCCTCGACACCGACCTGCCCTGGCGGACCGCGGGCCCGCTGGCCGTCGTGGGCAACCCGCCGTGGGTGACCAGCGCCGACCTCACCCGCCTCGGAGTCACCACGGCGCCCCGCCGCCGCGACCTCAAGCCGCTGCCCGGCCTCGACGCCCTGCTCGGCGCCTCCAACTTCGACGTCGCCGAGACGCTGCTGCTCACCGTGCTCGAGCACCTGGCCGACCAGCCCCTGACCGTCGCGGTGCTGGTGAAGACGCAGGTGGCGCGCGCGGTGCTCATCGAGGTCGCCCGGGCCGGGCTGCCGCTGGTGGCCGCCGAGGTCTTCGGCGTGGACGCCCGCCGCTGGTTCGGGGCCTCGGTCGACGCGTGCTGGCTGCACCTGCGGCTCGACCCGTCGGCCGGCCGGCCCCCGGCTGCCGCCGACGGGTACGTGGCCGACGTCCACGCCGGGCTGCACCGCGGCACCCCGGAGCGGCGGGTGGGCGTGGTCGACGGCCGCTGGGTCGAGGACGTCGACGCCCACGCCCGGGTCCGGGCCGCCGACGGCGCCAGCCCGTGGCGCTGGCGCTCGGGGGTCAAGCACGACGCCGCGTCCGCCCTCGAGCTGGTGGTGGACGAGGCGGGCGTGGCGAGGACGGCGGCGGGCCAACCGGTCGCCGTGGAGCCGGAGCACCTGCACCCGCTGCTCAAGGGCGGCGACCTGCACCACGGGCGCCCGGCCTCGCGCCTGCTGGTGCTGCCCCAGCGCAGGCTGGGGGAGGAGACCGCCGGCCTGGCCGACGCTGCGCCCGGCCTGTGGGGCCACCTCGAGGCGCACGCCGCGGTGCTGGACGGCCGTCGCTCGCGGATCTACGCCGGACGACCGCGGTTCAGCGTCTTCGGCCTCGGCGACTACACGTTCGCGCCGTGGAAGGTCGCGGTCTCGGGGCTGCACCGCGACGCCCGGTTCCGGCTGGTCGGCCCGGCGGCCGTCGGGGGCCGGGCGCCCCGCCCCGTCCTGCTCGACGACACCGCGTACCAGGCGGCCTTCTCGGGGCCGGAGGCGGCGGCCGAGGCCGCCGTGGCCTGGGCGGTGCTGGGCTCGCCCGCCGCGTCCGACCTGCTGGCGGCGCTGCTGCCGCGCGGGGCGAAGCGTCCGGTGACCGCGCGCCTGCTCGCGCGCCTGGACCTGGCCCGGCTGCCGGTCGACGACGCGGAGGTCGTGGCGCGCGCCCGTGCGGGGCTGGCGCGGCAGGGCGCCGAGGAGGCCTGCGGGGGCGTGCCGACCGCCCTGGCCCGGCTGCGTGCCGGTACCACGGACGCGGCGGTCTGACCCCGCCCGATCGGTGGGCCCGACTTGGCGGTACTTGCGCGGGTACGCACAATCGTGGCGGACCACCATCTGACCGCGCGGCCCCGGCCGCACGTCCCCCAGGAGACACGTGAGCGACGAGCCGACCACCGGTGGTCCCGCCGAGCCCGCAGCCGCTGACGAGGCACGCCCCGCTCCCCGCGCCGGACGGCGACGGGCCAGGCCGCGCCGCGGGCGCGCCGTGCTGCGGGCGATCGTCAGCACGCTCGTGGTGCTCGCGATGGTCTCCGGTCTGGGGGCGGTCTGGTTCTACCGGCACCTGAACTCGAACCTGACGGTCGCCGACGTGACCGCCCAGCTCTCCGACCGGCCCACGCAGGTCGAGGTGGAGGGCCCGCAGGAGCCGCTCAACATCCTGGTGATGGGCATCGACGACCGGTCCTGCGACGGCTGCGGCATCGACAAGGAGTCCGGCGCCGACGGCTCCGACAACACGCTCCTCATCCACCTCTCGGCGGACCGCTCGCGCGCCTACGGCGTCTCGATCCCGCGTGACTCGATGGTCGACCGGCCCGAGTGCACCGACGACGACGGAGGCTCGCTGCCCGCCGAGGACTACGCGATGTGGAACGCCGCCTTCTCCGTCGGCGGTGCGGCCTGCACGATCCAGCAGTTCGAGTCGCTCACCGACATCCGCCTCGACCACTACGTGGTGGTCGACTTCGGCTCCTTCAAGGACATGGTGGACGCGGTCGGCGGCGTCGAGATGTGCATCCCCTACGACATCGACGACTCCGCCCACAACATCTACCTCGAGGCCGGCACCCGGACCCTCGAGGGCGACGAGGCGCTGGCCTACGTGCGCGAGCGCTACGCCGTCTCGGGCGGCTCCGACCTCGGCCGGATGAAGCGCCAGCAGGCGTTCCTCGCCTCCATGGCGCACACGGTGGTCTCGGCCAACACGCTGGCCAACCCGCTGCGGCTGACCCGCTTCCTCGACGCCGCGACCTCGTCGCTGACGGTCGACTCCGGGCTCGGCAGCATCTCCAAGCTGGCCGACCTGGGCTACCAGTTCCGCAACATCAGCCTCGACGGCATCCAGTTCATCACCATCCCGAACACCGTCGACCCCAACAACCCGAACCGGCTGGTGTGGACCGAGGACGCGGCGAAGGTCTGGCGCAAGCTGCGCAACGACAAGCCGCTGACCTCCTCGATCGCCACCGACGCCATCTCGGCCGGGTCGCTGCCGGGCTCGGACTCCACGTCTGACTCCGCCTCCGCCAGTAGCTCGCCGAGCGCCTCGTCGAGCACCGGGACGAAGAAGAACAAGAAGAAGGGCTCCGGCGGCGCCGCGCTGGCCGACGAGGACGCCCTCGCTGCCGCGGGTCTGTGCACGTGAGCGAGACCGACGGCGCCGAGGAGGCGCGCGAGCCCGGCACCCAGGAGCCGGCAGGTGCGCAGCCGGCGGAGGCACCGCGCGGGGAGACGTCGCCGGCCGAGCCCGACTGGCAGCGCAAGCGTCGGCTGGCCGAGGTCTTCGGCGAGGTGCTGCCCGGCACCACCAGCGACGAGCGCGGCCCGGACGGCGGGCGAGGCGGCCGCTCGGGGGACGACTGGCTGCGGGAGCAGGTGCCGCCGCACCACGGCGGCTGACCCCTCCCGCCCCGCCCCGCAGGACGCAGGACGCAGCACGGCCCCACCGCACGCGTGCGGTGGGGCCGTGCCGGCTGTCGCCCGGTGGTGCCGGGCGGCTCCGGGTGGCGACGCGTCGTGCGTGGGGTGACCCGGGTCAGGCCTTGTGCTCCCCGCCCTCGGCGGGGGCGTTCTCCGCGGCGGCCTGCGACTGGAGCAGGTCGCGGATCTCGCGCAGCAGCACCGTGTCCTCCGGAGTGCCGGGAGGGGCGCTGGGGAACCACTTCTCCTTGGCCTTCGTGTACGGCAGCACCACGAAGAAGTAGACGACCGCGGCCATCACCAGGAACGCGATGAGCGCGTTGAGGAAGTACCCGACCGAACCCTCCTCGGCGCCGACGAAGACCTCGTCCGCGTCGGGGATCTGCGCGAGCAGCAGGGCGGTGAACGCCGTGACCACGGTCGCGAACGCGGTACCGATGATCACCGCGACCGCCAGGTCGACGAGGTTCCCGCGCAGCAGGAAGTTCTTGAATCCGCTCAGCATCGTTGGCCTTCCCGAAAGTCTCCAGGCCCGGCCGGGCGGCACGGGTCCGGGAGCAACCTAGCCAGACCAGGCGTAGCTGAGGAAGGCTCTCGCGGCCGCGTCCACCACGTGGGTGACCTGGGTCTCAGGCACGCCGAGCACCACGACCCGTCCACCGGTGGCCCCTGCGGGCCCGGAGGCCGACATGCCCGTGGCCCCGTCGCCGGTGGGCAGCGCCAGGACGGTGACGTCGGCCGCCACCACGGTCGAGAGCGCGGACGCATCGGCCGTGGCAGTCCCGCCGCCGACCCCGCCCGAGGCGGAGGCGAGCAGGTCGATCCGGTCGCCGACGTCGAGCAGCGCCGCCGTGCCGGCGTCGGGCAGCCGCACCGGCACTGCCGTCGTCCCGGCCTCGGAGGCCAGGCCCGCGCCGACGAGGCGGGCGGACGTGATGGCCTCGCCCGCGCCCACCGGGCCCGCGAGCACCTCGCCCTCGGGCGCGGCCAGCGCCCCCGGCGGGGCGGTACCGGGCACCTGCTCGACGGTCGTGAGGTCGTCGGGCGTGAGCGTGGCGCCGGCGGGCAGGTCGTGCGCCGCCACCGTCACCGTCTCGGACGCCGGGGGCGGCGCCGAGACCGCCCGCAGGCCCAGCCCCACCGCCGCGGCGGCCAGCAGGGCCGCCAGCAGTCGGCGTCGCGCCAGGACGGCCGAGCGGACGCGGCGGCGGGCCGCGGCCAGCCGCTCGCGCGGGGTGAGGGGGAGGTCCGAGAAGGTCACGCCTCGACGGTAGGCGTCAGCGGCTCGCGGCGTCGGCCGTCATCCACAGGCCCGCGGAGGAGGCGTGCCGCGCCGCAGCGGCGGCGATCAGGAGGCGCTGGAGCCCGAGGCGCTGCTGGACGACGAGGACCCCGAGGAGGACTTCTCCGACGACGACGACGAAGACGACGACGAAGACGACGACGAAGACGACGACGAGGACGACGACGAGGAGCCGGAGCCCGCGTCCGAGGAGGACGACCCCGAGCCGGACTTCTCGGAGGAGGAGGACTTCTCCGAGGAGGACGAGCCCGACCCGCGCGAGTCGGTCTTGTAGAACCCGGAGCCCTTGAAGACGACGCCGACGGCGTTGTAGACCTTCCGCAGTCGGCCCTGGCACTCGGGGCACTGCGTCAGCGAGGAGTCCGAGAACTTCTGGACGATCTCGAAGCCGTGTCCGCACTCGGTGCAGGCGTACTGGTAGGTGGGCATCCGATTCCTCCCGGGGCACGTGCGCGAGGCGCGCGGTGGGCCGCGCGCCTCGCTGGTGGTCGTCGGGTCGGCAGCCGGCCCCGGTCACCCAGGTCCTGGCACTCCGGCCCGTCGAGTGCCAATGCTACGTCAGAGCCGGTCGCACGTGAGAACGTGCGCCCATGAGCGACACCCGTGCCGCCCGCCGCACCGACGAGGGCCCGAGCCTCCGCGACCGCTGGGCCCGGCTCCCGTGGCCGGCCCGGGCCGGGGCGGGCGTGGCGATCGGCCTGGTGCTCGTGCTGGTGCTGGCCGGGATCGCCGCCGTCGTCCAGGTGCGTCGGGCGCTGCCCGAGACGTCAGGCGAGATCGACCTGCCCGGGCTCGCCGCACCCGTCGAGGTGGTGCGCGACGAGAACGGCATCCCGCAGCTGTACGGGGAGTCGGTGGCCGACCTGGCGATGGCCCAGGGCTACGTGCACGCCCAGGAGCGGTTCTTCGAGATGGACGTGCGGCGCCACGTCACCGCCGGTCGCCTCTCCGAGCTGGTGGGGGAGAGCGGCGTGGAGACCGACGCCTACATCCGGACGATGGGCTGGCGCCGCGTCGCCGAGGCCGAGCTCGGCCGGCTCGAGCCCGACACCCGCGAGCTGCTCCAGGCCTACGCCGACGGCGTCAACGCCTACCTCGACGGCCGGCCCACCGCCGACATCGCCGTCGAGTACACCGTGCTCGGCCTCGGCGGCCTCGACTACCGCCCCGCGGACTGGACCCCCGTGGACTCCCTGGCCTGGCTCAAGGCGATGGCGTGGGACCTGCGCGGCAACATGCGCGACGAGGTCGACCGCGTGCTCAGCGCCGCGGCCGTGGGCGCCGACCGCGCGGCCACGCTCTTCCCGTCCGCCGAGGACGCCACCCCGATCGTCACCCAGGGCACGGTGGTCGACGGCGTCTACGAGGCGGACGCCACCACGGGCGGCACCCGCAACCCCAAGCGCGTCGGGTTCACCGCCGACCAGCAGCAGGCGCTGGCGGACGTCGTCGACGGCACCGAGACCATCCCGGCCCTGCTCGGCGTCGGCGACGGCCTGGGCTCGAACTCGATGGTCGTCTCCGGCGACCTCTCCGCCACCGGCGCCCCGCTCCTGGCCGACGACCCGCACCTCGGCGTCTCGGTGCCGGGGGTGTGGATGCAGATGGGGCTGCACTGCACGGCCGCGTCCCAGACCTCGGGGGAGTGCCCCCTCGACGTCGCCGGCTTCACCTTCTCCGGCTTCCCCGGCGTGATCATCGGCCACAACGCCGACGTGGCCTGGGGGTTCACCAACCTCGGCCCCGACGTCACCGACCTGTACGTCGAGAAGGTGCGCGACGGCCAGTGGCGCTACGCCGGACGCTGGCGCGACCTGCGCACCCGCACCGAGACCATCCAGGTCGCCGACGGGGACGACGTCGAGCTCACCGTGCGCTCCACGAAGCACGGCCCGCTGCTCTCCGACGTCTCCACCCAGCTCGCCGAGGCCGGCGTCGACGTGCTCTCCGGCACCCGCACCGGCCCCGAGGAGATCGCCGCGGGCACCGAGGCCGCGGTCGCGCTGCGCTGGACGGCGCTGGACCCCCGGCCCACCGCCGACGCGGTGCTCCAGATGAACCTCGCCACCGACTGGGACTCCTTCCGCGCCGCCGCCGCCTCCTTCGCGGTGCCCGCGCAGAACCTGGTCTACGCGGACACCGAGGGCCACATCGGCTACCAGGCCCCCGGCGTGGTGCCGATCCGCAAGTCCGGCAACGACGGGCGGACGCCGGCGCGGGGCTGGCTCCCGCAGGACGACTGGACCGACCAGACCGTGCCCTTCGCCGGTCTGCCCAGCGTGCTCGACCCCGACGAGGGGTTCGTGGTGACCGCGAACCAGCGGGTCGTCGACGACTCCTACCCCTACTTCCTCACCGACGACTGGGACCAGGGTTACCGCTCCGAGCGCATCCGCGCGCTGCTCGAGGCCGAGACCGCCGACGGCGGCGACGTCTCCCTCGACGAGCTGGCCGCCATCCAGCTCGACACCCGCAACCCGGTGGCCGCCGCCCTGGTGCCGCGCCTGCTCGACGTCTCCCTCGACGAGGGCTACGCGGACGACGGCCAGGCGCTGCTCGCCGACTGGGACCTCTCCCAGCCCGCCGAGGGCGAGGGCTCGGCCGCCGCGGCCTACCTCAACGCCGTGTGGGCGCGGCTGCTGGCCGACACCTTCCACGACGACCTGCCCGAGGACCTGTGGCCCGACGGCGGCGACCGCTGGGTCGCGGTCGTCACCCGGCTGCTGGACCGCCCCGGCAGCCAGTGGTGGGACGACGCCGACACCGAGGACGTGCGCGAGCGCCGCGACGACGTGCTGGAGCAGGCGATGCTCGAGGCCCGCGACGACCTGACCCGCCGCCAGGCCCGCGACGCCACGGAGTGGACCTGGGGCCACCAGCACACGCTCGACCTCGTCTCCACCCCGCTCGGGCTCTCCGGCATCGGCGCCGTCGAGGCGCTGGTCAACCGCGGCGGCTGGGAGGTCGGTGGCGGCGGCGCGGCCGTCGACGCCTCCTCGTGGGACGCCGCGTCCGGCGAGTTCACGGTGACCACCGCCCCGTCCATGCGGATGCTGGTCTCGCTGGCCGACCTCGACGACTCCCGGTGGATCAACCTCACCGGCGTCTCGGGCCACCCCACCTCGGCGCACTACACCGACCAGACGGACCTGTGGGCCCGCGGCGAGACGCTGCCCTTCCTCTTCAGCGAGGACGCGGTGCGCGAGGCCGGCGACGACGTGCTGACGCTGACCCCACCCGACTGAGCCCTCCCGATTGAGCCGACACCGGGATCAGCGGGGGAGCCGGACCACCCCGTCGCCGGTGGCCGCCCCGGTGACGGGCCGGTCGTGCGGCTCGGTGGGCACGGCCACGCCCACCTCCTCGGGGTGCAGCAGCACCCACACCGGGGTGCCCACCGGGACGCGGCCCAGCGCACGGTCGTAGGAGCCGCCACCGCGGCCGAGCCGCGCGCCGTCGTCCGCCACCGCCAGGCCGGGCACGAGGACGAGGTCCGCGGTCGCGACGGCGTCGGGGCCGAGCCCGGGGCCGACCGGCTGGAGCAGCCCGTAGCGGGCGGGGGCGAGGTCGTCGGGGCCGGTGTGCACCGCCCAGTCGAGGTCGTCGTCGGGCAGCAGCACCGGCAGCAGCACGCGGCGGCCGGCGTCGGCGAGCGCGGCCAGCAGGGGGCCGGTGCCCGGCTCGCCCGCGGAGGAGACGTAGCAGGCCACCGTCGCGGCCCGAGCGACCTCGGGCGTGGCCAGCAGCGCGGCGGCCAGGTCGTGGGCGTGGGCGACCTGCGCGGCGAGCGGACGCCGGCGGCGCTCGGTGAGCAGGCGGTCACGCACCGCCGTCTTCGCGGCAGCACCGCCTCCAGGGCCGTCGACCGAGGTGTTCACAGGCGCCTCCGAGGCTGGTGCGGGAGGCCTTCATCCGTGCGGGCGAAACCGGAGGGGGTTTGCGGACCGGCCACGAGACGACCCTACGATGCTGCGCATGACTGCTGCTGGGCTGGACGCCGCACGCGCGAAGATGCAGGCCGAGGGTGTGGACGAGAACGCGATCCGCACCTTCGCCCACTACTACGGGCTGCTGGAGAACGGCGAGACCGGGATGATCCCCGAGTCCACCATCGAGCCGGTCGGCATGGAGTCCCTCGGCGACGTCGAGGTCGAGGACGAGGCCGCCTCGGCCGCGCTGCGCACCACCGCGGTCATCAAGCTCAACGGCGGCCTGGGCACGTCCATGGGCATGGACCGCGCCAAGTCGCTGCTCTGCGTGCGTCGCGGCCTGTCGTTCCTCGACGTCATCGCCCGTCAGGTGCTGCACCTGCGCGAGCAGCACGGCGCCCCGCTGCCGCTGATCCTGATGAACTCGTTCCGCACCTCCGCGGACACGATGGCCGCGCTGGCCCGCTACGAGGACCTGCCGGTGGCCGGCCTGCCCCTGGAGTTCCTGCAGAACAAGGAGCCGAAGCTCCTGGTCGACGACCTCACGCCCGTCGAGTGGCCCGCCGACCCGACCCTGGAGTGGTGCCCGCCCGGCCACGGCGACATCTACACCGCCATGCGCGGCACCGGCCTGCTCGACCAGCTGCTCGCGGCCGGCTACGAGCGGGTCTTCATCTCCAACTCCGACAACCTGGGCGCCACCCCCGACCCGAAGGTCGCGGGCTGGTTCGCCGGCACCGGCGCCCCCTTCGCCATCGAGGCCGTGCGCCGCACGCCCAGCGACCGCAAGGGCGGCCACTTCGCCCGCCGCAAGGCCGACGACCGGCTGGTGCTGCGCGAGACCGCCCAGACCCTCGACGAGGACAAGGCGGCGCTGGCCGACCTCGAGCGGCACCGCTACTGCTCCACCAACAACATCTGGGTCGACCTGCGGGCGCTCAAGACCGTGCTGGACGAGCGCGACGGAGTCCTCGGCCTGCCGATGATCCGCAACGAGAAGAACGTCGATCCCGCCGACAAGTCGACCCCCAAGGTCGTGCAGGTCGAGTCCGCCATGGGCGCGGCGATCGAGGTCTTCGAGGGCGCGACCCTCATCGAGGTCGGCCGGGACCGCTTCGTCCCCGTCAAGACCACCAACGACCTGCTGGTCCTGCGCTCCGACGTCTACGCCGTGGGCGAGGACTTCGTGCTCGACCAGGTCAGCGACGACCTGCCGTTCATCGACCTCGACGACGACTTCTACAAGCTCGTCGAGGACTTCGACTCCCGCTTCCCCGAGGGCGCCCCCTCGCTCGTGCAGGCCACGGCGCTGCGCGTGCAGGGCGACGTCACGTTCGGCAAGGGCGTCGAGGTCGTCGGGGACGTCACCGTGGCCGGCGAGGCCGGGCAGCGGATCGAGCCCGGCACGGTGCTGAAGGACGCGGATGCCTGAGCCCGTCTCCGTCGAGGAGCACCTCGCCCGCATCCTCGACGACGTCGAGCCGCTGGCGCCCTACCAGCAGCCGCTGATGGACGCGCTCGGCCTGGCCGCGGCCGAGCCGGTGGTCTCCACGGTCTCCCTGCCACCCTTCGACAACTCTGCGATGGACGGCTACGCGGTGCGCTACGCCGACGTGGCCGCCGCCTCGGAGGAGCACCACGTGCACCTGCCGGTGGTCGGCGAGATCAGCGCCGGCGACGCCCGGCTGCTGGCGCTGCCGCCCGGCACCGCCGCCAAGATCATGACCGGCGCCCCGGTGCCCAGCGGCGCCGACACCGTGGTGCCCTACGAGTGGACCGACCGCGGCGTCGCCACCGTGGTCATCTCCCGCGCCCCGCGCGAGCGCCAGCACGTGCGCTACGCCGGCGAGGACGTGGAGACCGGCGACCTCCTGATCGAGGAGGGCACCGTGCTCGGCCCGCGCCACCTGGGGCTGCTCGCGGCCGCGGGTCGCCCGACGATCGCCGCCCGGCCTCGTCCGCGCGTGGTGATCCTCTCCACCGGCACCGAGCTGCGCGACCCGGGCACCGGCCTGGGCCACGACTCGATCTACGACGGCAACTCCTACCTGCTGGCCGCGGCCGCGCGCCGGGCCGGGGCCATCGCCTACCGCGTCGGCATCGTGCCCGACCAGCCGCGGGCCTTCCTGGAGGCGCTGGACGACCAGCTCGTGCGCGCCGACCTGGTGGTCACCTCCGGCGGCATCTCCATGGGCGACCACGACGTGGTCAAGGAGGCGCTCTCGCCGCTAGGCTCGATGTGGTTCGGCTCCGTGCGCATGCAGCCGGGCAAGCCGCAGGGCTACGGCCGCGTCGGCGAGGACGACACCCCGATCTTCACGCTGCCCGGCAACCCGGTGAGCTCCTACATCTCCTTCGAGCTGTTCGTGCTGCCGGCGCTGCGCACGATGATGGGCCTGCTGCCGGCCTCGCGCCCGCACGTGCGTGCCCGGCTCACCCACGCCCTCACCTCCCCGCCCGGACGCCGGCAGTACATGCGCGGCGACCTCGACCGCGCCGCCGGCAGCGTCTCGCCCGTCGGCGGGCCCGCCTCGCACCTGGTCGGCGACCTCGCCGTGGCCGACGCCCTGATCGTGGTGCCCGAGGACGTCACCGAGCTGCCCGCGGGCGCCGAGGTCGAGGTGCTGCCCCTGGAGGGCGGCCTGGAGGGCGGGCTGTGAGCACGCCTCCCGCCGGTGAGCCGGGCCCCCGGCTGACCCACGTCGACGAGTCCGGCGCGGCCCGGATGGTCGACGTCTCGGCCAAGGCCGTCACCCAGCGCACCGCCACCGCCACCGGCCGCGTGCTCGTCTCGCGCCAGGTGGTGGCGCTGCTGCGCGGCGAGGGCGTGCCCAAGGGCGACGCGCTCGGCGTGGCCCGGGTCGCCGGGATCATGGCCGCCAAGCGCACCCCCGACCTCGTGCCGCTGTGCCACCCCCTGGGCATCTCGGGGGTGGAGGTCGACCTCGAGGTGCTCGACGACGCCGTCGCGATCACCGCCACGGTGCGCACCGCCGACCGCACCGGCGTCGAGATGGAGGCGCTGACCGCGGTCTCGGTCGCCGGCCTCACCGTCGTCGACATGGTCAAGGCCGTCGACAAGCGCGCCGTCATCACCGACATCCGCATCGAGGCCAAGTCCGGCGGCAAGTCCGGCGACTGGACCCGCTGACCCCGCCCAGTCGGCAGTGACGTGCTGCCGACTCACCGCCGGCCCTCGCCGAGTCGGCAGCAGCCTTCATGGGTGTCCGCGCACGGCGGGTGGACGTAGGCGGCTCGGACGACGGCGGGCAGACTGTCCACCGTGACGCAGACCCCGACGCCCCCGCCGGCCCCCGAGCGCGCCGTGCCCGGCCTGCCGGCCGCGGTGGTGGTCGCGTCCAACCGCGCCGCGGCCGGTGTCTACGAGGACACGACCGGCCCGCTGATCGTCGACGCGCTGGCCGGTCTGGGCTTCGAGGTCGGGCCTGCTGCCGTCGTCCCGGACGGGGAGCCGGTGGGGGAGGCGATCGCGGCCGCCGTGGCCGCCGGCGCCCGGGCGGTGCTCACCACCGGCGGCACGGGCCTGACCCCCACCGACCGCACCCCCGAGGTGACGCGCCCGCTGCTGGACCGTGAGGTCCCCGGCATCGCCGAGGCGATCCGCGCCGCCGGCGTGGCCAAGGGCGTGCCGACGGCGGTGCTCTCGCGGGGCCTGGCCGGCGTCGCGGGGGAGTGCCTGGTGGTGAACCTGCCGGGCAGCCGCGGCGGGGTGAAGGACGCGCTGGCGGTGCTGGAGCAGGTGCTGCCCCACGCGGTGGCCCAGGTGCGCGGGAGCGACCATTGAGCCACCTGCTCGGAGCGGGCCTGGGGCGTCCGCAGGGGGTGCGCCCCGGCGGGTGGCCGGTGCGGCTCCAGCACGACGACGTGCTCTGCCGTCCGCTCCAGCGGCAGGACGCGCGGGCCTGGCGGGTCGCACGGGAGCGCAACGCCGCGTGGCTGGCGCCGTGGGACGCGACCGTGCCGCCCGGTGGTGACACCCGTCCGACCACCTTCGACGCGCTCGTGCGCAGCCTGCGGCGCCAGGCGCGGCAGGGCACGACCTACCCGTTCGTGATCGAGGTGGGCGGGGAGTTCGCCGGCCAGGTGACGATCAACAACGTCGTCCGTGGCTCGGCGATGTTCGGCTCGGTGGGCTACTGGCTCGACCGGCGCTTCGCCGGCCGCGGCGTGATGCCGCGCGCCGTGGCGATGGTGCTCGACCACGGCTTCGCGCGGCTCGGGCTGCACCGGGTGGAGATCGCGATCCGGCCCGAGAACTCCAACTCGCTGCGGGTGGTGGAGAAGCTCGGGCTGCCCGAGATCGGCTACGCGCCGGGCTACCTGCACATCGACGGCGACTGGCGCGACCACCGGCTGTACGCGATCACCCGCGAGCAGGTGCCCACCACCGGGCTGCTGGTGCGGGTGCTCACCGAGCGGCTGTGAACCACATCCGTCACACCAGCAATTTCCGACACACCTGTTGACATGCGGGTACGTGTGCGCCGTCGACCCTAGAGTCCGTGGCGTGGACCTGAGCGCATTCATCTTCGTGGCCCTGGCGGTGGCCTGGGCCGCCTACCTGGTGCCCAAGGCGCTCAAGCACCACGAGGACGTCGTCAGGACGCGCTCCGCGGAGCGGTTCAGCCAGACGATGCGTGTGCTTGCGCGCCGGGACCACGCCGCTGCCCCCGCCGGGCACGCCGGCTACCTCGACGACGACACGGTGGAGCACGCCGTCGTCCTCGACGAGACGACCGACCCGGACTCCCCGCTCCATGGTGCTGACCCGGCCGAGAGCGACGAGGCCCGCGAGGCCGCCGGCGACCGCGGTGTCGTCATGGCCCGCGCCCGCGCCGCCGGTGCCGCGATGGGTGCTGCGACCGTGGCCGCCACGGGCCGCGCGACCATGGCCACCGCCCGCGCGGCCGCCGGCTCGCGGGCCGCGGCCGTGGAGCAGCGTGCCGCCCGGGCCGAGGCCCGTGCCGAGCGCCGAGCACAGCGCGCCCACGACCGCCTCGTGGCCGCCGAGCTGCTCGTCGCCCGCCGCGACGCGATGACCGCCGGTCAGCGCCGGGACGCGGCCAACCGTGCCGCGCGCCGGCGCCGCCGCGTCCTGATCGCCCTGGTGGCTGTCCTCGCGCTCGTCGGCGTGCTCGCCGCGACGCCGGCGCTGCACTGGGGCTGGGTGGCCGCACCCGTCGTCCTGCTCGTCGCGTGGCTGGTCGCCTGCCGCGTGATGGTGCGCCGCGAGACCGGTATCTCCGGGCCGCTGGCGCGCATCCCCGTCGTCACCACCACCGAGGCCGAGCAGGCCGCGGAGGAGGACGAGGAGGTCGTCGCACGCACCACCGTCGACCCCGAGACCGGCGAGGTCGCCGTCGTCCGCGTGCAGGGCGACCAGGTCGTCGTGGACGTCGAGCCCGGCTCGATCAACCCCGACGGCACCTGGAACCCCGTGCGCGAACACGTGCCCGGCTACGTCGGCCAGCCCGTCGCCCAGCGCTCCGTCTCCGAGCTCGACCTGGAGTCCACCGGCGTGTGGACCTCCGGTCGCACCGAGACCGACGCCGCCATCGCCCGCGAGGCCGAGGAGGCCGAGCGTGCGCGCCGCCAGGGGTACGAGGGCCAGGGCGGGCACGGCCGTGCCCTCGGCTCCTGATTCGCGCTTCCCCACCTTCCCTCGCCACGGGCGCCCTCCTCACCAGGAGGGCGCCGGTGCCGTTCCCCGGGCCGTCCGACCGCCGAGTCGGGAGTAGCTTGCTGCCGACTCGGCGGTGAGTCGGCAGCACCTTTCAGCGGCAGGGCATCGCGAGGCATCGCGGGGGAGCGCGCGGCTGGTGGCAGGGGTGCCGATTCGGGGCCCGGCCTGGCCTGGTGCTAACGTCTGTGACCGCGCCGCAAGGCGCGATGGGGCTGTGGCGCAGTTGGTAGCGCGTCTCGTTCGCAATGAGAAGGTCAGGGGTTCGAATCCCCTCAGCTCCACCGACAGAAGGGCCGCTCACCTGGGGAAACAGGTGAGCGGCCCTTCGCCGTTTCTCGTCCGTTTGGGGCCCACTCGACGGAAACTCGACGAAATCACCCTCAGACCTGCCCCGGAGCACTGTCAGGGAGGCGTCGAAGGCCCCCTGCACAGCATCGGTGCGGGGCCCTTTCTGTCACGCCTGGCGGCCGCACGTTCGCTGAGGCGGGTCTTGAGGGCCGCCTCAGCTTTGGCCCCGGACTCGCCGGCTGCGGTGACCACTCGGGTCACGCTCCAGCCGCCTACACAAACCATCTGACACGCCCTCGACGCACCAGTCAGTCGCTCCCCGGAGAAATGGCCGGTCCAGTACGGTCCCTGCTTCCTCCACAATCCCGCAGAGCGACGTTTCAAGTCGGCCCTGACGGAAAGTGTGGGGGGTACATCTCGGGAAGGAAAAGCGTGCCTCACATCACCACGCCCTCCGCGTCCGTCAAACGCAGCAGTTCGGCCGTGTGCCGCCGAATCACGGCAGCTGCCCTTGGCGGTGCCCTAGCCCTCACAGCCCTGACCGGGGCTGGTTCCGCAGCCGCGGCGGACACCACCTCGACCGCCGCCGAGGGCACCACCTACCCAGAAGCCGCGCTGCGCGGCTGCGCCGACAACAAGATCACCGTCAAGGGCGTCGCCCGCCGCCGCGACGGGGCCAAGCTCAAACGGCACCGCGTCCTGATGATGCTGCACAAGGACGGTACTGTTCTCGGTGGGTTCCGCTCGAACAAGAGGGGCTTCTACTCCGGCAGCTTCTGCCGCACCAAGACGCTCAAGCAGTACGCCGCGAACCACAACGGTCACCTCAACATCGACATCCTCGCCCGCAAGGGTGACGGGACCACCTACGTCCGCACCATCACCACACGGGTCGCGCGGGAAACGACCAAGGTGGGTGGGAAGTTCGTGCCCTCGCGTACGTACTCCAGCGCCAGCCGCACCGCCGGGCGCGGCGTCGCCACCGGCGACCCCATCGGACACTCGTCCATCGTCAACCCCAGCGTCATGTTCGTTCAGGCCATCCCGCATGTGACCGCGCAGTACTACTACGGCGCCAAGTCGAAGGCGACCATCGCAGCCTCAGTCGGCGTCGACGGAGGAAAGGGCGCCATCGCCGGCGAGGTCTCCCTCAGCGGCGAGACAGGATTCGGGAGTCTCCAAGAGCTGAACTCAACCGCGAAGAAGCCGAACCGTGCGGTCACCGTCCACCCGCAGATTCAAGTCACCAACAGCTACACCTGCCCGTCGTACAACCCCTACGCCGGCGGATTCAACATGGACTGCGTCGCGGAGTCCTCCGGGCAGTGGACAGGCAAGGTGACCTCCAAGGCGGCCCAGTTCCGAGGCTGCTTTGTCGACAGCGACGGAGGGTGGTTCTTCCGCACCCGCAGCAAGAAGGAGTACATCACCACCGACGGCGTCGAGTACACGAACGGCGTCTCCGGTGGCGTCGGCGGAAGCAGCCTGAAGGTCTCGGTCACCTACGGAGCAGACACCTACGTCAAGCTCATCCTCGAGGAGACCAAGAGGCGGCACCGGTACTGCATCGGCGGGAACGAGGACCTGGTCACGGAAAGCGCTGCCCTCTACATGAACTTGCGCGACAAGACCGGCAGTGGGGGATGTCGCACAGACGGAGACACCGACGTCGTCAGCTGCCGAGAGGACTGAACGTGCCCCACGACGCTTCGACCAGCCCGGTCGGCCGTCAATCCCCAGAGCCACGAGGCGCCCGGTCGGTGCGCCGGGCCGCGGTGAGGAGAGCCTCCGCCCTCTTCACCGCGGTACTCGCCGCCGGGACGCTCGTCGCCTGTGACAGCGGCAGCTCGGAGCCGACGCCCACAACGAGTCCGGCGACGAGTCAGGCGCTGAGCGCATGGGAGCAGAGGTTCGAGGGGACCAGTTGCGCCGAGTTCACCGAACCTGCCGGCGACGAGCAGCAGGGAGGGCCGCTCCAGGACGCGAACAGCCGCGTCTTCGGCCTCGGTATGCAGCGCGAGCCGGGAGCCCCGCTGGAGCAGATGAAGCGCCCAAGGTTCTCTGCCGCTCCTATGCGGGTTGCGGCTCTCGGTTGAGGGCCGCGTAGTGGGCGTTCTCGAACTCCACCGGGGTCATCATCCCCAGCGACCCGTGGAGTCGTCGCTGGTTGTACCAGTCGACCCATCCGGCGGTGGCGAACTCGACGTCCGCGACGGTCTTGTAGGGGCCGTCGTGGAAGACCGTGGTGCGGATGCACTCGGCCTTGTAGAGCCCGTTAAGGGTCTCCATCAGGGCGTTGTCGTAGGCGTCCCCCACCGTTCCGATCGAGGGCTGAATGCCCTCGATGTCGAGGTGCTCGGTGAACTTGATCGAGGTGTACTGGGACCCGGCGTCTGAGTGATGGATCAGCTCCTCGCCGACGACTGGGCGCCCGTCGTGGTCACGCTGCCAGATCGCCATCCGCAGCGGTGTCATGACCAGTTCGACGTCCTTGGCCGTGGCGGCGTGCCAGGCCACGATCCGTTGGGCGAAGACGTCCACGATGAAAGCGACATAGACCCACCCGGCCCACGTCCTCACGTAGGTGAAGTCGGTGACCCAGACCTTGTCCGGCGCGGCCGCGGTGAAGTCGCGATCGAGAAGGTCACCGGCACGTTTGCCGTCCTTGGCCGGGATCGTGGTCCGCAGCTTCTTGTCGCGTCGGACCCCGGACAGCCCGAGCAGTCGCATCGCCCGGTCCACGCTGCCGGCCGAGGCCTCCGGGAGCCGGCGCCGACGCACCAGCGCGGTCATCTTGCGCCGCCCGTAGAGCCCTTCGGGGGTCAGCTTGCGGGACCCGGCGCGCTCGTCGTTGGTCCAGGCCAGGTCCCGGACCGCGTCGACCACCATGGCATCGGTGATTGTGCGGCCCGCGACCTGGCGGGAGGCCTGTCGCCAGGACCGGTAGGTGCGCGCGGCGATCGCCAGTCCTCGCTCACGCAGGACCCGGCAGATCGACTCGACCGCGTGCCCTTGGGCGCGTTGGTCGTCGATGAAGGCGACGATCAGCGGTTGCGGGGGTCGAGTTCCCCCACGAAGAAAGTTGTGGCTGCCTTCAAGATGGCCACGTCCTCGCGCAGCCGGCGGTTCTCTGCGCGCAGCCGCTTGATCTCGTCGTTCTCCTCGGTGGTCACGCCCGGGGCGTCGCCGCCGTCGATCTCGGCCTGCGTCACCCAGCGCCGCAGCGATTCCTTGCCCACCCCGGTCTGCTTGGCCACGGCCAGCACCGCGGCCGTCTTGGTCGGGTACTCCGCGCGGTGCTCGAGCACCAGGCGCACGGCCCTGGCCTTCAACTCAGGGTCCAACTTCTTCGGCATGTACTGCATCCTTCCAACTCAAAAGGATGCGGCATCAAACCTGGGGCGCTTCAGGATGGCGATCATCCCGGTCACCAACCACGCAGCCGAGCCGGTAGCGGTCCTCTCCGTCGAGTTCATCACCGAGAAGGGCGCCTCCCCGCTGACCGTGGCCGGCGTCCGCCTGGCCCCGGGAGACATCCGAAAGGCCATCACCCGTCCCAGGCCGCGGTTCGACACTTGGCCCGACGCGTCCGACTACTGCCTGCCGGGCACGGACGGAGGCACGGGCACTGACCCCACGCCGACCTCCGACCCGGCCCGCGTCGTCCTGGCGTTCCAGATCGGGCCAACCCCCGAGGACGAGGTCGACGGGGAGAAAGAGAGCAAGAACAACGCCATCAACATCCACTACGCCACGGGTGACGGGGCGCGGTACGTCGCGGTTTATCCGTACCAGTTCTACTGGGACAACTAGTCAGGCAGCACTGCTGCTTGGGCAGTCTGGATTTGGCTATGCCGGTTTAGGTCCCTCGCGCTCCTGGCGCGCTCGTCGAAGTCTCATTGGGCCTGGTCGCCACTGTTTCGCGCTCGGCGCGCCGGTGTGCGCGCATGGACATGAAACGAGATCCCGGGCGCGGGGTGGAGGGACCCCCCTGGTTTCGGGTTGCCCGCATCGGGAGACGGCCGCGTCCCGGTGCTGACGCTTGTGGGCAACGTCGTGAGCGTGAAGGACCCTGGCAAGCGACTCTCCGGCGGGTACGCAACCAGATAAGGGCACACAGGCACGAACCAGGCACTTCCCCATCCAAGGTTCCGGGTTCGTGTCTGTTGAGTGCGTCAGTCCACAGGCCCAAGAACTCGCACGCGCCTCCCGGAGGAATCACGCACGTTGAGGACCTCGAACCTGCCGACGCGTTCCAGGTTCGCGAGGTCACCAACTGGTCACAGATGGCACCCAGGATCCGCCGAAACCGCAGGTCAGTAGGCATAGAATGGGTTCCAGTGGTCACTCGTTGCGCTACCGAACCGCTGAGAGAAGGTCAGGGGTTCGAATCCCCTCAGCTCCACCGACACCGAAGGCCCGCAGCGTCTGCTGCGGGCCTTCGTCGTTCCCGCGGGTGGGCGGTGCGGGATCGGCCTCAGCGGGCCCGCCACTCGCGAGCGAGCAGCGCGTAGGTGTAGCCGTCGACCCAGCCCAGGTCGGCGTGCCACGAGTCCTCGACGCCGTGCTGCTCGCGCCGCATCCCGCTCTTCTCCAGGACGCGGGCCGAGGCGTGGTTGTCGGCGTTGCAGCCGGCGGTGACGCGGCGCAGGCCGAGGTGGTCGAACGCGGCCGTCAGCAGCCCGCCGACGAGGGCGGAGGCGACGCCGCGGCCCCAGTGGCCCGGCGAGACGAGGTAGCCGATGCTCCCCTGGGTGCCCCGCGGCATGCCCGGTTGGCCCATGCCGTCCTCGACCTCGAGGAAGCCGATGGCGACGACGCGTCCGTCGAGCGCGGCCACGCAGGAGTGGTCGCCGTCGCCGGGGGAGAGCCACTCCCGTCGGAACGTCTCCGGCTCGACGTGGGTGCGCATCATGAAGCGGTTGCAGGCGGGGTCGTTGCGCAGCGCGAGCAGGTCGTCGAGCTCCGACGGCTGCGGCCGGCGCAGGACCAGGTCGCCCGCCCGAGAGGGCCACGGGGTTCTCACGCCTCCGATCCTCCCGCAGCAGGACGAGGCGGACCCACCGGGTTTCCCCGGTGGGCCCGCCCGTCGAACGGTGAGGCCTGGGGTGCCCAGGCCCCGACACCTCGCGTCAGCGCTCCTCGCGGAACTCCACGTGCTGGCGGATGCGCGGGTCGTACTTGCGCAGGACGATCCGGTCGGGGTCGTTCCTGCGGTTCTTCGTGCTCACGTACGTGTAGCCGGTGCCGGCGGTGGAGCGGAGCTTGATCTTCGGACGGACGTCGCCGCTGCGTGCCATGGGTGCCTCCTGTGGTCGGTCCTGCAGCGACACAGCACCACAGGAATGAGAATCATTCCCGACAGTGTGGCAGGGTGAGGTCAGGCGTCCCACCCGGGGTGCCGGAACCGAAGGAGCAGCCCCATGAACCGCAAGGACCTCGTCGACGCCGTCGCCCGTGACGCCTCGCTCAACCAGACCCAGGCGGACGCCGCCGTCGCCGCCCTGTTCGGGGCCGTGGTCGCCGCGGTCTCGTCCGGCGAGAAGGTCTCCCTGCCTGGGTTCGGCACCTTCGAGCCGCGCACCCGCGCCGCGCGCACCGGCCGCAACCCGCAGACCGGCGAGGCGATGGAGATCGCCGCCTCCGTGGCGCCCGCGTTCAAGCCGGCGGCGCCGTTTAAGCAGGCCGTCGCCCAGCAGGGGCGCTGACGTGGGCGGCGGCGCCGAGCAGACCCCCGGGAGCAGGACGCGGCACGCGACCGAGCAGCCGCTGGCCGCCGTCCTGGTGTGTGCCGACGAGGCCTGCGGGGGCTGCGGCGCCGCCGCGCTCGAGGCCCTGCGCCCGCTCGTGGCGCACACGCCCCGCGCCGTCCTGGTGCGCTCGGGCTGCGTGCACCCTCGTGGCGGCTGCCGCGACCGGGGCCCGGACGCACCGTCCGTGCGTCTCCAGCGGTGCACGGGCGACCCGCGCACCGGGCTGCGGCCGCACGGTCCGTCCCACGCGGTCGACGGCGCCTCCACGGCGGAGGCCTACCGCCAGGTGGAGCGGTGGCTGGACGAGGGCTGAGTCCCGGCCCGGTTGGAGCACCGGGCATCCTGGAGGGGTGACCCGCCTGAACCGGTGGCTGAGCAGCCACGACGTGCTGCCGACGTCCACCGGCATCGAGATGGCGAAGGCCCTCCTCTGGTGCGAGCTGGCGCTGGTGCTGCTGGTCTCGCTGGGCCGCTCGGCGGTCTACTCCGTGGTCAGCCTGGTGGCGGCACTGACCGCGCCCGGGAGCCTCTCCTCGCAGGCGGCGACGCTCAACTCCTCGATCGCGCCGGACCGGCCCTGGCTCGACCTCACCTACCAGCTGCTGCGGATCGTGTTCGCGCTGATCCCGGTGCTGCTGGCCGGCTACCTGCTCGTGCGCTCGGGCGACCGGCTGCGCGAGGTGTGGTTCCGGGGCGCCGGCTGGCTCAGGGACCTCGGCTGGGGCGCCGCCCTGGCCGCGGCCGTCGGCACCGTCGGGCTGATCTTCTACCTGGCCACCTACGCCCTCGGCACGAACCTCACGGTCGTCGCCCAGGGCCTCGGCGAGACCTGGTGGCGGGTGCCCGTGCTGATCCTGGCGGCCGCCGAGAACGCCGTGCTCGAGGAGTTCCTCGTGCTCGGCTTCGTGCAGGTGCGACTGCGTCAGCTCGGCTTCGGCACCGGTGCGGCCATCGGCCTCGCCGCCCTCCTGCGCGGCAGCTACCACCTCTACCAGGGGCTCGGCGGCTTCGTCGGCAACCTGGTGATGGGCCTGCTCTTCGGCACCCTCTACAGCCGGTGGGGCCGCGTCACGCCACTGGTGGTCACCCACACACTGCTCGACGTCGGCGCCTTCGTGGGCTACGCCGTGCTCGCCGGCCGCGTCGACTGGATACCCACGCTGTAGCGGAGGTTGCTGGTCGGGTGCACGGATCTCGAGGCTCGGCCGTGGACGGCCTCGCACCTCGATCACCGCGGGCCGGTGGTCGAGGTGCGACGAGCGCCTGCGAGGAGCCTCGAGACCTCCGCACCGAGGAGACCGCCTGCGCCTCGATCGCCGGCTGAGGGTCAGCCGGCCCCGCTCGCCGCGCGCCACAGGGGCGCGGCGACGAGGTCGACGATGCGGTCGCGGCGCGGCCGCGGCAGCGCGCCGTGGAGCAGGATGTCGTGCCGGGCGAGGTCCAGCGGGACGGCCAGCAGCTCGCTGCCGAGCGGGGTGGGCCCGAGCTCGCCACGCGCGACCGCGGCCTCGACCACCGGCTGGAGGATGCGGCTGACGGCGTCGGCCATGAGCACCGGCAGGGCGGTGGCCTCCTCGACGGTGAGGTCGGAGAGCAGGCCGAGCAGGCTGGCGCGGCTGAGCACCAACGGCATCCGGTCGCCCATCTCGTCCAGGACGCCGTGCAGGTCGCCGGCCAGCGACCCGGTGCTCGGGGCCGGGATGCTCGTCGCCACCTGCCGCACCGCGGCGAACGCCAGGGCCGAGCGCGACGGCCAGCGCCGGTACAGCACCGGCTTGCTGGTGCCCGCCCTCGCGGCGACCCCGTCGAAGGTGAGCGCCCCGTAGCCGTGCTCGGCGAGCTCCTCCAGCGTCGCCTCCAGGATGGCGGTCTCCAGCTCCGCGCCGCGTCGTCGCACCGTGCCCACGTCGTCCCCCTCGTCACACCACAAGAAACTTGCAGTTTCTTGTGAAGGCACCTTACCGTCTGCTCAATAAGAAACTACTCGTATCTTGTGGAGGTTGGCATGGCAGAGAAGGACGCGGCTCCCGCCGCCGTCGTGGAGCAGGCACCGACGAAGGGGCGCCCCGGCCCGCGCCGGCTCGTCGTCGCCGTCGTCGGGCTGACGTTGGCCCTGGTCGTGCTGCTCCTGTGCTTCGCGCTCCCCGCGTCGAACACCGGTGCGCACGGCATCCCGGTCGGCGTCGTCGGCCCCGAGCCGGTGGCGACCGCGATCGAGGCCCAGCTGGACGGGGTCGAGGCCGACGGCTTCGAGGTGACCCGCTTCGACGACGAGGACGCCGCACGCGACGCGATCCTCGACCGCGAGGTCTACGGGGCGCTCGAGCCGGGCGCGGACGGGTCGGTGACCGTCCTGGTCGCCAGTGCCGCCAGCACCCAGGTGAGCGCGCTGCTCCAGCAGGTCGGCACCTCGATGGCCGTCGCCCAGGGTGGGGTGGCGGACGTCGTCGAGCTGCGGGCCTTCCCCGAGGACGACCCCCGCGGAGCCGGGCTCGCCGCCGGCGCGCTCCCGCTGGCGCTGGGCGGGTGGATCGCCGCCGTGGTGATCATGGCGCTCACCCACTCCCACCGCTCGCGGATGCTGACCGCCGCCGGGTTCTCCGTGGTCGGCGCGTTCGGCCTCACCGCGGCGCTCGAGTACGTCGTCGGCACCCTGGACGGCGACTACCTGCTCACCTCGCTCGCGGTGATGCTCGGGCTGGCGGCCACGGCCTTCGCGGTGATCGGCCTGCGCAGCGCGTTCGGCGGGGCGGGTCTCGGCGTGGCGGCGGTGGCGCTCGTGCTCCTGGGCAACCCGCTCTCGGGGCTCACCAGCGCCCCCGAGATGCTCCCCAGCCCGTGGGGCGCGCTCGGCCAGCTGCTCCCGCCGGGCGCCACCGGCACCCTCCTGCGCGACGTGGCCTTCTTCGACGGGGCCGGGGCCACGCACTCGGTCGTCGTCCTGCTCTGCTGGCTCGTCGGCGGACTCGCCCTGGCGCTGCTCGCCTGGGCGCGGGACGCGCGCCGCGCGGGTGGGTCCGCGCACGACGCCGACCCCGACCACGGGGTCGAGCGGCGGCTCGAGGCCGCGGTGGAGGGCCACGGGGCCTGAGCCCTGACTCGACCGGCTCCCTGGCCCCACCGGCTCCCTGGGGGCCGCGGGCCTGTGCCAGTCTGGCCGGATGAGTCTCGGGGGAGCGGACCTGTCGCGCTACGACACCTGGCTGGCCTGGCTGACCGACCGGCTGAGCGGGGACGCCGACGTGCGCTGCGCGTGGGTCGGTGGCTCCGCGGTCACCGGCGGGTGGGACGACTTCTCCGACCTGGACGTCGAGGTGCTCACCCGCGCCGGCCGGGCCGCCGCCGTCCACGACGACCTGGTGGCCGCCGCCGAGCGGGAGGTGGGTCTCGACCACGTGTGGCGCCTCCCCGAGGCCACCTACCCCGACGGGCGGCAGTCGTTCTGGCACCCGCAGCCGCACGCCGGGGCGCTGGGCGAGCCGGTGGTGCTGCTCGACGTGCACGTCTCGGACCTCTCCGACGAGCACCGGGTCCTCGACCCGCGCCGGCACGGCCGCCCCCGCGTCCTGCACGACCCCGACGGGCTGGTCGAGGTGCGCGAGCTGCCGGTGCCGCGGGACGTGGTGGACGAGGCGCTCGACCAGCTCGCCCAACGCCGCGGGACCGCCGAGTGGCTGGTCAACCGGGCCATCGTCCGCGAGGAGTGGGCCGAGGCGGTGGAGCTGCACCTGCGGTTCGGGCTGCACCCCCTCGTCCGCCTGCTGCGCCTGGAGCACTGCCCCGAGCGGCACGACTACGGCCTGCGGTACCTGCGCCGCGACCTGCCGCCCGCCGTCGCCGACGCGGTGGAGGGGATGCTGCCCGGCCGCGGGTCCTCCGGCGACCTCCTCGACCTCGAGCTCACGGCCCGCCTCTTCGCCTGGACCGACGTCCAGCTCGCCCGGGTGCGTGCCCTGCGGCGATAGTCCGTGACGTTCTGCAGGCGACACGCCGTGATCGGCCTGCAGAACGTCACGGACTATCCGGTCACCACGCCCCGCCCCAGGGCGGCGGCCGCCTCGCGCAGCCAGCGGGCGGGCTCGCCCAGGGAGGCGGTCGAGGAGCCGGCGAGGTCGCTGAGGGAGAGGGACGTGGCGGGCGTCTGCCCGGCGACGCGGCCGGCCACGACGACGCAGGGCCGCCCCTCGCGCCGTGCCGCGTCGACGACCTGCCCCACGATCTTGCCCGCCAGTGACTGGGCGTCGAAGCTGCCCTCGCCGGTGAGCACGACGTCGCAGTCGGCCAGGGCTCGGGCGAACCCGGCCGCCTCGAGCACGTGCGCGGCACCCGGGCTGCTGGTAGCGCCCCAGATGGCGCGGAGCCCGTAGCCGGTGCCTCCCGCGGCGCCGTCGCCGGCGGTGTCGGGCTCGCCCACGACCTCCCTCAGCCGACGCAGCCCGCGCTCGAGGAGCGCGACGTCGGTGGGGCCGGCGCCCTTCTGCGGGCCGAAGACGTGCGCGGCGCCGTCGGGCCCGACCAGGGGGCTGTCGACGTCGGTCAGGAGGTGCACGCCGTCCGGCGGCGGGGGGCGCAGGTCGGTGACGTCGAGGCCGGAGAGGTCGGGCAGGCTCCCGCCACCGCGCGGCAGGACGTGGCCCCGGGGCCCGGTCAGTCGTGCGCCGAGGGCGCGCAGCGCTCCGGTGCCGCCGTCGGTGGAGGCGCTCCCGCCCAGCCCCACGAGGACGCGGCGGGCTCCGGCGTCCAGGACGTGGGCCAGGAGCTCTCCGAGGGGCTGGGTGTCGGCCCCCAGGGGGTCCAGCGTGCGCATCAGGCCCAGTCCGCAGGCCGCGGCGAGCTCGACCACGGCGGTGCCGTCCTCCAGCAGCAGCCATGGGACCTCGACGACGGAGCCGTGCGGACCCGAGACCCGGGCGAGGCACGGCTCGGTGCCCGAGGCCAGGGCGAGCGCCTCCACGGTGCCCTCGCCGCCGTCCGCGACCGGGAGGGTCGTCACCGCGTCCCCGGGCCTGGCCGTGCGCCAGCCGTCGGCCAGGGCGCGCGCCGCGTCGGCGGCGGACAGGGAGGTCTTGAACGAGTCCGGGCAGGCGAGCACGCGCAGCGGGCGCCCTTGCCTGCCGGGCAGGTGCAGGGTCGGGACGGACGCCGGGGCGTGACCGGTGCTCGCGGTGGGCATGCTGCCTCCTGGGTGGGATCACAGGGACGACCTCGGGGCTCCGCGACGTCGCGTCGAAGGGGTCGGCACGTGCACCCTAGTCGGGAATGCGCTTTCCCACAGCACCTCAGTTTTCCGTCGGCAAGCGAGGAAACCATTTTCCGAGATCCTTGACCGGCGTGACGCAGGACACGTACTGTCCGATCTCGGGTCGCCGCTGTGACGGCTGACCAGCCCGAGAAGAACGGTCCTCAGGAGGACACATGAGCAACACGCGACGGGTCCGGTTCGGCCGGGTCGCCGCAGCGGCGGTGGCGCTGATGAGCGTGGCCGGCACGATGGCCGCCTGCGGTTCCGACAGCAGCAGCGCCGACGGCGTCACCACCATCCGGTTCGCCTGGTGGGGCAACGACGACCGCGCCGCCGCCACCGAGAAGGCGGTCGAGCTGTTCGAGGCGGCCAACCCCGACATCAAGGTCGAGACGGAGTTCGGCGACTACGGCTCCTACGTCCAGAAGCTCACGACCCAGGTCGCGGCCCAGGCCGCGCCGGACGTGATCCAGCTCGACCGTCCGACCTTCGGCGAGTACGCCCAGCGCAACGTGCTGGTCAACCTCGACGACTACGTCGACGACGGCACGCTCGACCTCAGCATGATCCCGGACGAGCTCCTGGCGGGCGAGCAGTACGAGGGCGTGCAGTACGCGCTCCCGGCCGGCCAGACCACGCAGATGATGGTCTACGACGTGAAGGCGTTCGAGAAGATCGGCGTCGACCCGTCGCAGGGCTGGACCTGGAGCGAGTTCACCGACGCGATGCAGCAGCTCGCCGACTCCACCGGCACCGCCGGCTTCACCGACATCGGCTGGGCCATCGACTGGTTCGACACCTGGCTCCACCAGCGCGGCAAGAGCGTCTACACGCCCGAGGGTGCCCTCGGCTTCGAGGTGGCCGACCTGGCCGAGTTCTGGACGTGGACCAACCAGATGCGCGAGGACGGCCTGGCCACCCCCGCGGAGATGACCACCCAGCAGGACGGTTCCACGACGAACTCCGGCCTCATCGCCGACGCCTCCTCGATCGAGGAGAACTACGACTCCAACCTCACCGGCTACGTCGGCGCCACGACCGAGAAGCTCGCCGCGGCCCCGCTGCCCACCGACACCCCCGGTGCCGACACCTCCGGCATGGCCGCCCTCCCGCCCGTGTACTACGGCGTGCCGCGCAGCTCGCAGAACGCCGAGGCCGCCGTGAAGCTGCTGGACTTCCTCATGAACGACCCCGAGGCCGGCGCGGCGCTGGGTGCCTCGCGCGGCATCCCGCCGAACACCGACATCCGCGCCGACGTCTGCGACGCCGCGGACGAGGTGAGCAAGATGGTCTGCACCTACGAGGACTCCGTCGCCGACCAGGTCGGCGACTCCTCCACCTGGGGCTGGCCGACCGGCTCGTCCTCGGTGAAGGCGGACTTCCAGCAGATCTACGACACGGTGATCTTCGGCCAGGCGACCCCCGAGGCGGCCGCCGAGCAGCTGGTCTCCAACGCGAACGACGCCATCGGAGGCTGACGCACCGTGCCCACGCTGCACCCCGCACACCCCGTCCTCCGCGGCTCCGCCCCGGCGCTCGCGCTGGACGCGGAGCTCGCCGAGGCCGCGCTCGCCCTGGTCCCCAGCGACCTGCGCGACGTCGCGGGGGCCCGCGCCGCCAACGCAGCGCGGCACGCCGCGGCGGCCCCCGTGCGCGTCCGGGACGGGGTGCGCAGCGCGGACACGACGCTCCCCGGCCCCGCCGGCCCCGTGCCGGTCCGGGTCCTGCACCCCGTTCCCGCCGGCGACCAGGAGCCGGACGAGGACTCCTGGCGCGCCGGGAGCGGGGCCGGGGTGCGCGGGGCGGTGCTGTACCTGCACGGCGGCGCGTTCGCACTGGGTGACCTCGACGCCTGCGACACGCAGTGCGCCGAGTACGCCCGGGATGCGGACGTGGTCGTCGTCGCGGTCGACTACCGGCTGGCGCCCGAGCACCCGGCCCCGGCCGGGCTCGAGGACGGCGTGGCGGCACTGCGCTGGCTGCACGCGCACGCCGAGGAGCTGGGCGTGGACCCGGCTCGCGTGGCCGTGGCCGGGGCCAGCGCCGGTGGTGCGCTGGCCGCCGGCACCGCGCTGCGGGCCCGTGACGAGGGAGGACTCCCCGTGGCGCACCTGCTGCTCGTGCAGCCGGTGCTCGACGACCGACGCACGACGGCGTCCGCCCGCGGGCTCCGGGGTGTCCCGGTGTTCGACGCGGACGCCAACGCGGTGATGTGGGAGACCTACCTCGCCGGCGCCGAGGCGGACGGCTACGTCGCCCCCGCCCGGGCCGACCTGCGGGGGCTGCCGCCCACCACCGTCCACCTCGCCGAGCACGACCCGCTGCACGACGAGGGCCGCGACTTCGCGGCCGCCCTGGCCGCCGAGGGGGTCCGTGTCGCCACACGGACCTATCCCGGCACGTTCCACGGCTTCGACTCGGTCGTGCCCGGTGCGGGGGTCTCCCGCCGGGCACGCGCCGACCAGGCCGCCGTCCTGCGGGACGAGGTCGGGCAGCCCGACCGCGCCGCCGCACACACACCTGAGGGAGAGGCTGACCTGTGAGCACGACGACCACGCTCCGACCCGCGGCCGGTGAGGCGGAGCAGCCCCCGACCGCCGGCCCCACGGCCACCCCGCCACGGCCCCGACGCCGACCGCAGCGCTCGGCGTACCTGTTCCTGCTGCCGTGGATCCTGGGTGCGGTGCTGCTGACCATCGGTCCGATGGTCACCTCGCTGTACCTGTCCTTCACCGACTACGACCTGTTCAGCAGCCCGTCCTGGGTCGGGTTCGACAACTACCAGCGGCTCTTCACCGAGGACCCGCGGTTCTGGGCGTCGGTGCGGGTGACGCTGACCTACGTCCTGGTCTCCGTCCCGCTCCAGCTCGCGATCGCGCTCGGCGTTGCGCTGCTGCTGAACCGCCCGCGCCGCGGCATCGGGTTCTACCGATCGGCGCTCTACGCCCCGTCCCTGCTCGGCGCGAGCATCAGCCTGGCGCTGGCCTGGAAGGCGCTGTTCAGCACCGGTGGCACCGTGCCGAACCTGCTCGCCTCGATCGGCCTCGACACCGGCGGCTGGACCGACGACCCCGACCTCGCGATCTACGCCGTCGTCGCGCTCACGCTGTGGCAGTTCGGCGCCCCGATGGTGATCTTCCTGGCCGGCCTCAAGCAGATCCCGCGCGACCTCTACGAGGCCGCCGCGCTGGACGGGGCGGGCAAGGTGCGCCAGTTCTTCTCGGTGACCCTGCCGATGCTGACGCCGGTCCTGCTGTTCAACCTGGTGCTCGGCATCATCCACGCCTTCCAGTCCTTCACCGGGCCCTACGTGATCTCCAACGGTCGCGGCGGCCCGGGCGACTCCACCCTCGTCTACACCCTGTACCTCTACCAGCGCGGGTTCACCGACTTCCGCATGGGCACCGCCTCGGCCATGGCCTGGCTGCTCCTGCTGGCCATCGCCGTCGTGACCGCGCTGTTGTTCGCGACCTCGCGCCGCTGGGTCTTCTACGCCGGTGAGGAGAACTGACGTGGCCGCCTCCACCACGCTGCCCCCGACCACCCCGTCCGCGCCCGACCCGTCCCCGGCGTCGGCGCCGCCCACGGCCGCCGGCCGCCCCGGCGCCCGCAGCCGCGGCGTGCTCTGGCACGTCGTGGTGATCGCCCTCGTCCTGGTCGTGCTGTACCCCGTGTTCTGGCTGGTCAGCGCCTCGTTCAAGCCCGCGCAGGAGGTGCTCACCGACACCGGCCTGTGGCCCGCGAACCCGACGGGGGAGAACTACGCCACCGCCATGGACGGCGTCGCCGGGTACTCCGTGTGGCGCTACCTCGGCAACTCGCTCGTGCTCTCCCTGGGCGCCGTGATCGGCAACGTCTTCTCCTGCACGCTGGCCGGCTACGCCTTCGGTCGGCTGCGCTTCCGCGGCCGCGGCGTGCTGTTCGCGTTCATGCTCATCACGATCATGCTGCCGATCCACGTCGTGCTGATCCCGCAGTACATCGTCTTCCAGCAGCTCGGCCTGGTGAACACGTTCTGGCCGATCCTGCTGCCCAAGCTGCTGGCCACCGACGCGTTCTTCATCTTCCTGGTGGTGCAGTTCGTCCGCAGCCTCCCGCGGGAGCTGGACGAGGCGGCGCTGATCGACGGCGCCGGGCCCTTCCGCACGTTCTGGTACGTCATCGCCCCGCTGCTGCGACCGGCGATGTTCACCACCGCGATCTTCAGCTTCATCTGGACCTGGAACGACTTCTTCACCCAGCTGATCTACCTGAACAGCCCGGAGAACTACACGCTGTCCCTGGCCCTGAAGATCTACGTCGACCAGACGTCGTCCTCCTCCTACGGGCCGATGTTCGCGATGTCGATCCTGGCGCTGGTGCCCGTGGGGCTGTTCTTCATGGCCTTCCAGCGGCTGCTGGTGGAGGGCGTGGCGACGCAGGGTCTCAAGGGGTGAGTGACGGCGTGACGACCATGATGGGTCCCGTGACCGACGAGGAGCCGACGAGCACACCGCCGCCGTCCTGGCCGCGCCGGCTCTCCGCCGTCGCCGAGGTCGCCGTGCTCGTCACGCTCGCCTCGCTGCCCGTCGTGACCGCGCTCGCCGCGGGCGCGGCGGGCGCGTCGTTGCTGCGCGAGCAGCTGACGGAGGACCGCGACCCCACCGTCGGGCGGTTCCTGCACCTGACCGGCAGCGCCCTGCGCGACCCGGTCGGCGTGCTGGCCGTGGCCGGTCTGCTGGTGCTGGGGGCGATCGACCTCCTGGCCGTGCTGGGCGGCCTGCCCGGGGCGGTCGTGCTGGGCCCGGTGCTCGCGGTGCTCGCCGCAGCCGCTCTCGTCAGCGGGCTGCGCGCCACGGCGCTGTGGCGTCCCGGAGCCCGCTGGGCACCCACGCTCGAGTCGGCCGCACGGGGTGCGGTCGCCGACGTCACCGGCTCCCTCCTGCTGCTGGCCGCCGTGGCCGCCGTCGTGCTCGTCGTCCGCCTCGGGCCGGCGTTCGTCCTGCTCGTCCCCGGGCTGCTGGTGCTCGCGGCGGTGGCCGTCACCGAGCGCGTGCGCGGGCCGCGATGAGCGGCAGCGGGGCGCCGCGCGTCCTGCTCGTGGGCGCGGCGGGCTACGGCAGCACCTACGTCGACGAGATCGCCCGGCTGGAGGCCGCCGGCGAGGTGGAGCTCGCCGGGATCTGCGACCGCAGCAGCCCGGTCGGCGCGGCGGCCGACCTCCTGGGCGACCGCCCCTGGGCCGACGACCTCGGGCAGCTGCTCGTGAAGACCTCCCCGGACGTGGTCGTGGTGGCGACCCCCATCCCGCTGCACCTGCCCATGGCCCGCCAGGTCCTGGACGCCGGCGCCCGGCTGCTCCTGGAGAAGCCGCCGACCGCGACGCTGGCCGACTGGCGCGCCCTGTGTGCCCACCCGGGCCCGGCCGCACGTCAGGTGGGGTTCCAGAGCCTGGGCTCGAGCGCCGTCCCGCGGCTGCGCGCGCTGGTGGAGAGCGGCGCCCTGGGGCAGGTCCGGCACGTCGGCGTGCGGGGCGCCTGGCAGCGCACCGACTCCTACTACGCCCGGGCCGCCTGGGCCGGGCGTCGCACGCTGGAGGGGGTCCCGGTGGCCGACGGCGTGTGGACCAACCCGTTCGCCCACGGCCTCGCGACCGGGCTCGCCGTGCTGGGCAGCACCAGCGCCGAGGACGTGACGGACGTGCGCACCCAGCTGTGGCGCACCCGCGACATCGAGTGCGACGACACCGCCTGGGTGCGGGTCGAGACCACCGCCGGCGTCCCCGTGGTCGGCGCGGCCACGCTGTGCGCCGACGAGGACGAGGAGCCCGCGGTCGTCGTGGCGGGCACCGGGGGCACCGCCGTCCTGCACTACACCGCCGACGTGCTGGAGGTCGACGGCGCCGTCGAGACGCACACCCGGACCTCCCCGCTCCAGGACCTGCTGCGGCACGGCGACGAGCCGCAGCGGCTCCAGTCCTCCCTGGCCGACTGCGGTGCCTTCATGCAGGTCCTCGAGGCGCTGAGGCTCGCACCGCCGGTCCCACGGGTGCCGGAGGAGGCGGTGCGCGACGTGGGCGTGGGCGGCACCGACCGCCTGCGCACGCTGCCCGGCATCACCGCGGTGGTGCGGCGGGTCGCGCGGGAGGGCCTGACCCTGGAGGCGGCGGGCCGGCCGTGGTGAACCTGCTCGGCGCTGTGCCTCCCGAGCCTCCCGGGCGCGCCGAGGCCGTCCTGGACTGGTCGCCCGCGGGGGAGGGGCTCGTGCCGCGCCCGGTGGTGCACCCGCTGCGCACGCCGTCAGGCCACCTGCTCACCGGCGCCCGGCCCGCCGACCACCCCTGGCACCACGGCCTGGGCCTGGGACTGCCCGACGTCGACGGCGTGAACCTCTGGGGCGGCCCCAGCTACGTCCACCCCGAGGGCTACCTCGAGGCCCGGACGCGGCGGGGCAGCGTGCGTGCGGCCGACACCGGAACGGCTGCGCACGAGGACCTGACCTGGTGCGACGACACGGGCGCCCCGCTGCTGCACGAGCGGCGCACCGTCGCGTGCACGGCGAGCGGGTCGGGGCTCTCGCTGCGCTGGCGCTCGGTGCTCACGGCCGCGCGCGACCTGCGGCTGGCCTCGCCCGAGGCCAACGGCCGTGCGGGTGCCGGGTACGGCGGGTTGTTCTGGCGCCTGCCGGTGGGCCTCGGCGCCGACGACCTGGAGGTGCGCTGCCCCCACGGGGTCGGCGAGAACCTCGCGAACGGCTGCACGGGCGCGTGGCTGGAGGTCGAGCACCGAGGGCGCTGGCAGGCGCGGCTGGAGCCCGACGGCGACGGCACCGGCCCGTGGTTCGTCCGAGTCTCCGACTACGCCGGCGTCGGGGTCTCGCTGGCCGCGCCGCGTGCGCGGCGGCTGGCGGCAGGGGAGTCCGTGGAGTGCGTGCTCGCCCTGGAGGTCAGCGAGGTCTGAGCGGGCTCTGCCCGACCGCGGGCGTGCTGCCACCGAGCACGACCTCGCACTTGACCCGGCGGGTGCGCGGCTTGTCCGGCACCGGGCCCAGCGTGAGGTCCAGCGCCTCGCGCCCCAGGCGAGCCAGGTCCACGCGCACGGTGGTCAGCCGCGGGGAGACGTCGCGCAGCGTGGCGATGTCGTCGAACCCGGCCAGGGCCACGTCGCGGCCCGGCTCCAGGCCGGCGTCCCGCACCGCCGACATCGCCCCCACGGCCATCACGTCGTTGACCGCGAAGACGCACAGCGGGCCCTCGCCGGGCAGGGCCCCGCTGCGGCGGCGCCCCAGGAGCGTGGTCATCGCGCGGTACCCGCCGTCGCGGGTGAACTCCTCGACGCCGACGTTCTCCTGCGGCAGCGTCGCGGCGCCGGCGAGGCCGCTGCGGAAGCCGGTGATCCGGTCGGTGGAGGTGAGCAGGGAGTCGGGGCCCGCGAGGGCGGCGAACCGGCGGTAGCCGAGCCCGACGAGGGCCTCGGCGAGGGAGCGCGCCCCGGCGCGGTTCTCGATCGCGACCGTGTCGAACGGGAGCCGACGCTGGCTCACCAGCGCCACGCGGCCGCCGCGGTCGACGAGCTCCTGGAGCTCGGTCTGCAGGCGTGCCTGGTGCTCGGTGTCGGTGGTGCGGCTGCCGACCACGACCAGGGCGCGGGCGCGGTGCCGGCGCAGGGCGGCGACGTACTCGACCTCGCGGTCGGCCTGGCGCCCGGTGCTGGTCAGGGCGACCATCAGCCCGTTCTCCTCGGCGCGTGCCATGAGCGAGGCCGCGATCGCGGAGAAGTACGGGTCCTCGATGTCGGGGACGACCAGCCCCACCACGTCCAGGTGGCCGCGGACGATGGCCTGGGCGGCGGGGTTGGCCTCGTAGCGCAGCGCGGTGGCGGAGGCCAGGACCTTCTCGCGCAACGACTCACCGACGACGCGGGTGCTCCCGTTGACCACGCGCGAGGCGGTCGCGAGCGACACGCCGGCGTGGCGCGCGACGTCGGCGAGGGTCACGGGCTGGGCCACGGGGGACCTCCGGGTCTGGGTGGTGGCTGCGGGTCGGCGGCTGATGGGTGCGGGCTGGTCGGTGCGGGGCTGCTCCGGCGGGGCTCGTTCGGGGCGACAGGAGCGGCGACGACCGGACGATATCGCGCGCTCGCCTGTGATCCAGGTCTCGGATAGCGCTTGCCGGGCGTCGGATGTTGCGCTTACTGTACTGGAAACCGCTTTCCCAAGGAGGCACCATGAGCGACGTCCTGGGCATCGTGATGAACGGCATCACGGGCCGGATGGGGTACCGCCAGCACCTGGTCCGATCGGTCCTGGCGATCCGCGAGCAGGGGGGTGTCGAGCTCTCGGACGGCACCCGCGTCCAGCTCGAGCCCGTGCTCGTCGGCCGCAGCGAGCGCAAGGTCCGCGAGATCGCGGAGCGCCACGGCATCGAGCGCTGGACCACCGACCTCGACCAGGCGCTGGCCGACCCGGACCTCCCGGTCTACTTCGACGCCCAGCTCACCAACGTGCGCGGTGGCGCGGTCAAGGCCGCCATCGCCGCCGGCAAGCACGTCTACGCCGAGAAGCCGGTCACCGAGACCATCGAGGAGACCCTGGACCTGGCGCGGGCAGCGCAGGAGGCCGGGGTGAAGACCGGCGTCGTGCACGACAAGCTGTTCCTCCCCGGGCTGCGCAAGCTCGACCGCCTCGTGAAGGGCGACTTCTTCGGTCGCGTGCTCTCGGTGCGCGGCGAGTTCGGCTACTGGGTCTTCGAGGGGGACTGGCAGGACGCGCAGCGGCCGAGCTGGAACTACCGGGCGCAGGACGGCGGCGGCATCACCGTCGACATGTTCTGCCACTGGAGCTATGTCCTGGAGAACCTCTTCGGCCGGGTCGAGGCCGTCACCTCCCGCGCGGTGACGCACATTCCTCGGCGCTGGGACGAGAACGGCGAGCCCTACGAGGCCACGGCCGACGACGCCGCCTACGCGATCTTCGAGCTCGAGGGCGGGATCATCGCCCAGATGAACTCCTCCTGGTGCGTCCGGGTGGCCCGCGACGAGCTGGTGGAGTTCCAGGTCGACGGCACCGAGGGCTCCGCGGTCGCGGGTCTCAACGGCTGCCGCGTCCAGCACCGCTCGGCCACGCCGAAGCCGGTGTGGAACCCCGACCTCCCCGTCACCGACCCGTTCCGCTCGCAGTGGCAGGACGTGCCGGACAACGAGGTCCTCGACAACGGCTTCAAGGCGCAGTGGGAGCAGTTCGTGCGCCACGTCGTCGAGGACGGCCCGCACCCCTACGACTTCGTCGCCGGCGCCCGCGGCATCGCGCTGGCCGAGGCCGGCCTGCGCTCCTCGGCCGAGGGTCGTCGCATCGAGCTGCCGGAGATCGTGCTGTGAGCACCGTCCGGCTGCCCGACGGTCGCCTGCACACCCCCGGCGCGGCCGGCACGTGGTCGGTCTCGGCCACCCCGGCCACCAGCCGACGGGCGTTCGCGGCCGCCCACGTCGTCCCGCAGGTCGACTCCGAGACCGTGCCCGGCGCCCCCGCCGTCCTGGACTGGGAGGCGACCCTCGCCTTCCGGCGCCACCTCTGGTCGCACGGCCTCGGCGTCGCGGAGGCGATGGACACCGCGCAGCGCGGGATGGGCCTGGACTGGCCGGCCGTGCAGGAGCTGGTGCGCCGCAGCGCCGCCGAGGCGGCCGCCGTCGGTGGCGCGATCTGCGCCGGCGTCGGCACCGACCAGCTCGAGCGTCCGACCTCGCTGGAGGAGGTGCTGGCCGGCTACGAGGAGCAGCTCGCCGTGGTCGAGGACGCCGGCGCGCAGCCGGTGCTCATGGCCAGCCGCCACCTCGCGGCGCTGGCCGAGGGACCCGAGGACTACGCCAAGGTCTACGGCCGGCTGCTGGGCCAGGTCTCGCGGCCCGTCGTCCTGCACTGGTTGGGGTCCATGTTCGACCCGGCCCTCGAGGGCTACTGGGGCAGCCGCGGCCGGGCCGCCGCCACCGACACCTTCGTCGAGCTCGTCACCGAGCACGCCGACAAGGTCGACGGGGTGAAGGTGTCGCTGCTGGACCGTGCGCACGAGGAGGAGCTGCGTCGCCGGCTGCCGGCGCAGGTGCGCGTCTACACCGGCGACGACTTCCACTACGACCAGCTGGTGCTGGGCGACGGTGCGCACCACTCCGACGCGCTGCTGGGCGCCTTCGCCGCCGTCACCGGGCCCGCCGCGGCGGCCCTGCGCTGCCTCGACACGGGTGACGTGGACGGCTACCGAGCCCTGATGGAGCCGACGGTCGGCCTCTCGCGGCACCTCTTCGCCACCCCCACGTGGTTCTACAAGGCGGGGGTCTCGTTCCTGGCCTGGCTCGGGGGGCACCAGCCCGGCTACACGATGATCGGCGGCCTGCACTCCGGCCGCAGCGCCGTGCACCTGGCCACCGCCTACCGGATGGCCGACGACCTGGGCCTCTTCGCCGACCCGGAGCTGGCGGCGGGCCGGATGCGGTCCTACCTCGAGGTCGCGGGAGTGGCGCAGTGACGGCCGAGGCCGTGGCTCCGGCGGCGTCCCGTCCGCTGGTGAGCCGGCTCAGCCTCAACCAGCAGACGACGAAGTCGTGGACCCTCGCCGAGGCGCTGGACGGCTGCCGACGGCACGGCCTGGAGTCGGTCGGCGTGTGGCGCGAGCCCGTCGCCGAGGTCGGCCTGGACGAGGCGGCGCGGCTGGTCCGCGAGAGCGGGCTGCGCGTCTCCTCGCTGTGCCGCGGCGGGTTCGTCACCGCTGCCGCCGGCCCGGAGCGAGCGCGCGCGCTGGCGGACAACCGCGCCGCGATCGACGAGGCGGCGGCCCTCGGGGCGGCCTCGCTGGTGCTCGTGGTCGGCGGCCTGCCGGCCGACGCGCCGCGCGACCTCGTCGGCGCGCGACAGCGCGTGGCCGACGCGCTCGGCGAGCTGGCGCCCTACGCCCGCGAGCGCGGTGTGCTGCTCGCCCTGGAGCCGCTGCACCCGATGTTCGCGGCCGACCGTGCGGTCCTCTCCACCCTGGGCCAGGCCCTCGACCTGGCCGAGCAGCACCCGGCCGAGGCCGTGGGGGTCGTGGTGGACACCTACCACGTCTGGTGGGACCCGCAGGTGCTGGAGCAGGTCGCCCGGGCTGCCGGGCGGATCGCCTCCTTCCAGCTCTGCGACTGGCTGACCCCGATCCCCGCCGAGGCCCTCATGGGGCGCGGCATGCCGGGGGACGGGCACATCGACTTCGCCCCCCTCGTCGACGCCGTGCTGGCCGCCGGCTACGCCGGGGACGTGGAGGTCGAGCTTTTCAACCGCGAGATCTGGGCCGCCGACCCCGACGAGGTCGTCGCCACGATGGTCGAGCGCTGGCACGCGTTGCTGAGCGGCCGCTGACGCGCTGACCACCGCTCCCAGCCCCGGCACCGACGGTGTCGGGGCTGGGGTGCGTGCGGAGGTGTTCGCGCAGGTCAAGGCGCATCATGGTGCCTCGCTCGGGGTTGCGGGAAAGGGCTTTCCGTCCTAGCGTCCGATGAGACCCCGGTCACAACGGACGTGACCGGCCGACCCTCTCGGGAGTGCACGTGAACCATCCCCTCCAGCCCTCGCGCCGTGCCGTCCTCGGCGGCTTCGTCGCGGCGGCGGCCACCGCGGCCGTGGCCGGCCCGTTGCGGCCGACGGCCGCCTCCGCCGCCGGCGTCCTGCCGCTCGCCGGGGTCGGCCCCGACGGGCAGGTGCCGCTCCGCTGGCTCGACGGCGTCCCCACCACCCACGCCGGCAGCACCTTCGGGCTGCCCTGGCCCCGGGGTGCTCGCTCCGCCGACGCCCCGCTGAGCCTGCGCAGCGGCGACGGCGAGGTGCCGCTGCAGTCCTGGACCCTGGCCACCTGGCCCGACGGCTCGGTGAAGTGGAGCGGGCACGCGGTGGCCGCCGGTGCCGCGCTCGCCGACGACCTCGAGGTCGTGGACGGGCAGCCCGTGGCGCCGGCGCGGCCGGCCACGGTGCGCCGCTCGGGCGACCGTGTGGTGCTCGGCTCGGGCGTGGCCACGGTGACGCTGGCCGGCTCCGGCACGACGCCCCTGCGCGAGGTCACCCGCTCCGGTCGGGCCTGCGCCCGGGAGGGCCGGCTCGTGCTCACCATCGACGACGCCCCCGCCGGGTCCCCTGCCTCGACCCAGGACTGGGTCGGTGTGGTCACCGACCTGGTCGTGGAGCAGGAGGGGCCCGTGCGCGCCGTCGCGCGGCTGAGCGGGCACCACGAGCCCGTGCGCGGCGCGTCGGCCGGCAGCGGTGGCGCCGGCCGCCCCCGGCTGCTGCCCTGGACGATGCGGGTCGCGGTCACGGCCGGCTCCGACGTCGTCGAGGTCGAGCACTCCTTCGTCCACGACGCCGACCCGGCGACGCAGCTGGTCAGCGGTCTGGGCCTGCAGGTCGTCGTCCCCCTCGACGACGCCCCGCACGACACCCACCTGCGCTTCGCCGGCGAGGACCGTGGCGTCTGGGGCGAGCCCGTGCGCGTGCTCACCGGTCTGCGGCGCGAGCCGGGTGCGGCCGTCGACGAGGCGCAGTTCGCCGGCACCGCGACGCCGCCGGTCTCGCAGTGGGCGGCGCAGGTGGCCGCCGGCTACGAGGACCTGCCGCTGTGGGAGGAGTTCTCCCTGCGCCAGCACTCCGCGGACTCCTTCACCGTGCGCAAGCGCACCGGCGCCGACTACCGCTGGCTGGAGAACGCCGGCTGGGGACGCCGCGCCGCCGGGCTGGGGTACGTGGGCGGGCCCTCGGGCGGGCTGGGCTTCGGTGTGCAGGACTTCTGGCAGGCGTTCCCCCGCGCGCTCGACGTGACGGGGGCGGCCGGCGACGCCGCGACCGTGACCCTGTGGGCCTGGTCGCCGCACGGCGAGGCGATGGACATGCGGGGCTACGCCGCCGCCGGGCACGGGCTCGGCCTGGCCTACGAGGACCCGCGTGAGGGCTTCGGCGACCCCGTGGGGATCGCGCGCTCCACGAGGTTCGAGCTGCACGCCCTGGACGCCACCCCGTCGCGTCCCGACTTCGCCGACCGGGCCGAGGCCCTCCAGGCGCGCGCGCAGCTGGTCAGCACCCCGGCCGTCTACCACCGTGCCGGCGTCTTCGGTCACTGGAGCCTGCCGGACCGCAGCACCGCCCGGCGCACCGCGCTCGAGGACGCGATGGTCGACACCGTCGACTTCTACGCGGGCCAGGTCGAGGAGCGGCACTGGTACGGCTTCTGGGACCACGGCGACGTGATGCACACCTACGACGCCGACCGGCACGAGTGGCGCTACGACGTCGGCGGCTTCGCCTGGGACAACGGGGAGCTCGGCACGGACGGCTCGCTCTGGTACCAGTTCCTGCGCACCGGCGACGCGGGCACGTTCCGCCTGGCCGAGCGGATGACCCGGCACATCTCGGAGTCCGACAGCTACCACTCCGGGCCGTTCGCCGGGCTCGGCTCCCGGCACAACGTGCTGCACTACGGCGACGGCGCCAAGGAGGCGCGCGTCAACGAGTCGTACACGAAGCGGTTCTGGCACTACGTGACGGCCTCGGCGCTGGCCGGGGACTACCTCGAGGCCACGCTCCAGGTGGACGAGACCGTGCTGGTGAACCCGCCGCTGCGCGACTACTACGAGCCGCCCGCCGGCGTCCCCACGGCCCTGCGGCTCGGGCCGGACTGGTACGCCCTGGTGAGCAACTGGCTGGCGGCGTGGGAGCGGACCGGCGAGGACCGGTGGCGCCGCAAGATCGTCACCGGCATGCGCGACGTGGCGGCGCTGCCCGCCGGTCTGTTCACCGGTCAGCTCGGCGGCGCGGTGGGCTTCGACCCGGAGACGGGCCACATCACGAAGCTGGACACCGCGGACTTCACGGGCGGCTACAACCTGGCGATGGCCTTCCTCGGCGACCAGGTGATGTTCGAGCTGGTCGACCTGGTCGACGTCCCGGAGTTCCGGCGCACGCTGCTGGAGTTCGCCACCTACGTGCAGTCCAGCAGCGCGGAGAAGACCGCGCACTTCGGTCGGGACTTCAACCCGCAGGTCTTCAAGACGATCTACTCCCGCGTCACCGCCTGGGCCGGCGTCGAGAGCGACGACGCGGAGCTGCGCCGGCGTGGCTGGGAGACATACCTGGCCGACCCGGCGGGGGAGCCGTGGGCGGCCACCGCCCAGGTCTCCGGCCCCGACAGCCTGGGCGAGGTGACCGAGGTGCCGGGCGTCGACATCGCCACCAACGACGCCTCCCAGCGCGCCCTGGCCGTCATCGCGCTCCTCGCCCTGGCCCCGGACGAGGCCCCCTGACGCTCCGCTGGGTCACCCACGGGGATAGTCCGTGACGTTCTGCAGGCGACACGCCGGGTGGATTCAGCCTGTCGTCGCAACAGGTGGTGGATCTGACTCGCCCGACAGTAGTGCGTCGAGTTCCTCCGCGGGGGTGCGCCACTTCAGTGTCTTGCGAGGACGGGCGTTGAGCTCGGCGGCGATCTG
>NZ_JAMJPH010000027.1:0-89041 GCF_023554635.1 Nocardioides bruguierae | reverse complement strand
CAGATCGCCGCCGAGCTCAACGCCCGTCCTCGCAAGACACTGAAGTGGCGCACCCCCGCGGAGGAACTCGACGCACTACTGTCGGGCGAGTCAGATCCACCTGTTGCGACGACAGGCTGAATCCACCCGGCGTGTCGGCTGCAGAACGTCACGGACTACCGGGGAGGCGCTACCGGGGAGGCGCAGTCGGGGAAGCGCGGTCACCAGGACGTCGTCGGGCCACCCGGCAGGACGACGCGGACGGCGGGCAGGGCAACGGGCACACAGCTGAGCGCGTCGAGGTCGCAGCGCTGGGCGCGCGGGCGTGCCGTGCCGGTGGCGTTGTCGGTGGCGACCAGCACCGTGGCCTCGTCGGGCAGGGCAGCGACCCGCCAGGCGGGCCCCGCGGGCAGGTCGAGCCGCGACCAGGCGCCTCCGTCGGCCGGCTGCACCTCGACCCGGCCGCCGCGGGCACGCAGCACGCGGCCGCCGTCCGGGCTGAAGGCGAGGAGACCGACCCCGGCGTCGACGGCCCGGGCGTCGGTGCCCTCGCCGGTCCCGGTCAGCCCGGCGAGGTGCAGCGCCCCGTCGCCGTCGGTCCAGGTCACGCCACCGGGCCAGGTGGGGTGCTGCAGCCCGGAGGTCGCCTCGGGACGCAGACGTAGCTGCTGCAGGGTGCCGTCGGGCAGCATCCGCAGGCTGGCTCCGCCCACGAACGAGACGAGGGCGGCCCCGTCGTCCGAGACGCCTGCCAGCGTCGCCGAGCCGCCGGCGTCGCAGCAGGTGATCCTGCTGGTGAGCGGGAGGCTGCGGGTGCGCTCGCCGCTGTCGAGGTCCTGCACGACGACCCGCACGGTCCGCCGCAGCGACCCGTCGGCCAGGGTGGTCTCGCGCACGGTGCGCAGCCACGCGGCGTGGCCGCCGCGCGGTGCGAGCCGTAGCCCCGCGCCCTCCTCGGGGCCGAGCCGCAACGCCTCCTCCTCCGGCCCGGTCAGCACCTGGACGCCCTCGTCGGAGCGCACGGCCAGCACCCCGTCCGCCCAGCTCAGCGCCGTGGGCCTGGGCATCGCGACGAGGTCGCCACTCCACACCAGGCCACGCTGGTCGACGGCGCCGCCGCGCCAGTAGGGCACGGACGGCGCCATGCCCGTCGCCGGTTCCTCCGCCCGGACCGGCGTGCTCCTGGGCTCGCTCCCGCGCAGCACCAGCACACCCGTCACCGCCGCGGCCAGCAGCAGGGCCAGCCCCACCACGACCACGGTCACCTGTCGTCCTCCGGTGTTCTCCATGCCCGTGGGACGACGGTCAGCGACGGAAGGTTGTGCCCGGCCGTCAGTCCGGCAGCTGCACCGTCGCCCGGGGGAAGTCCTCCTCGACCTCCTCGCAGACGCCGGTGGAGACGTCGCAGCGCTGCTCGGAGAAGATGCGGGTCTCTTCCCGCCACCAGTCCTTCACGTCCAGGACGAGGAGCTCGGACTCGCTCGCCCAGGCGACCGGCACCCAGTCGCCCCGTGCCTCGGGGAGCGTCGGTGCCGCGTCCTCACCGGTCCTCAGGTCGGAGACGAGCAGCCCCTCGTCGTCGTTGCTCCAGACCCGGGCGTACCAGCCACCCCCGGGCGACAGCGCGCCCCAGGGCAGGCTGGTCTGCGGCAGCACCATCGACCCGCCCACGGTGCCGTTCGGGCGCAGGGACGCCAGCGCGGCTGCTCCGTCCGTCTCGATCTCGACCAGCGGCTCGCCGAGGGAGACACCCGAGCGCCCCGTGACCGGGTCCCCGCCCGACGTCACCTCCTGGAGGCGCCCACCCGGGCGCCAGACCCGCAGCGGGGTGCCGGTGATGACGACGGTCCCGTCGTCCCACGCGGCCTGGACCCGCCCGCCGGAGATTCCTTCCCCGGGGTAGTCCAGCACCGCGGTGCGCTGGACCTCGCCGGTGTCCAGGTCCATCCGGGCCACCTGCACGGTCACGTCCTCGCCGGCGGTGGTGTCGTCGAACGCCAGCTGCTCGATCCAGGCCACGGTCCCGCCGTCGGGTGAGACCTCCACCCCGCTCACGTACAGCGGGGAGCCTGCGTCGTCGGTCGCCACGGGCAGCGGCTGCGGCTCGGAGCCGTCGCGGGTCCACACCGGCACCACGTCCGCGTTGCCGCCGTGGAGGACGACGGTGCTCCGCGCCCAGGTGAGCCCGAGGTAGGGGTCGTAGAGCCGCAGTTCCTGGCCGCCGACGTAGAGGCGGCCCTGCCACACGTAGGGCACGACGTCGCTGTGATCCGCGTCGTCGGTGGCGGAGTCGGCGTCGGTGGCGCCCTCGCTCGCGGTGGGTCCGGCTGCCGGCGGCACCGACCCGTCCCGGTCGGGCAGCGCGACCAGGGCCGCGACGGCCACCACGGCGGCCACCACGGCGGCCGCGGCGCCCAGCACGTAGCGGCCGCGCCGGCTGGAGGCGTCCTGCCGTGCCTGTCGCACGATGCCGAGGGTGTCGACCCTCGGCTCGCCGACCTGCTCGGCCACACCGCCGAGCTCGGCCTCGAGGAGCCGCTCCAGGTCCGTCTCGGTGCTCATCGCTCCCCCTCCTGCTGCTCCAGGGCGCTGCGCAGGTTGCGCAGAGCCGCGCTCGACGTGGACTTCACGGTGCCGCGCGCCATGCCCAGCGCCTCGGCGATCTCGGCCTCGGTCAGCTGCCCGTAGAAGCGCAGGACGACGACGGCGCGCTGCCGCTCGGGCAGCGCCAGCACGGCGGGCCAGAGCGTGAGCCGGTCGTCCGCGCTCGTGCCCGTGGGCGCCGGCAGGTCCGGCGGCGACTCGACCAGTCGCTCCCGCCGGACGCCGGGCCTCCGGCGTCCCGAGAGGAACGCGTTCATCATGACCCGACGCGCGTACGCGTCCGGGCTGTCGGCCCGCGCCACCTTCCGCCACGCGCCCCACAGCTTCTCCAGCGTCGTCTGGACGAGGTCCTCGGCATCGCCGGCGTGCCCCGTGAGCAGGTACGCGGTGCGGTAGAGCGCAGCGGACCGAGCGGCCACCAGCTCCTCGAAGGAGCCGGGCCTCCCGTCGCTGCCCCTGTCTGTCATCAGTGCCTCCACGCCCTCCCTGACGCAGCTCCGACGCGAGCGGTTCAGTCATGCCCGGCCGGACGTCAGGATGTCCGGTCCCCCTCCCCCCTCCGGTGGCGTGACCCCGACGCCCTCGAGGCGTTGTGACGCTTGACACGTCAGCAGCGGACCCCGGAGGCTCAGCGCCGGGGGAGCTCGGAGCCCACCATCAGAGAGAGGACGGCGATGGCCGACTCGTTCTTCAGTGCCTTCTCGCCCCAGGAGATCGCCCAGATCAGCGCCCGCGGCACCAAGGTGAGCCTGCCCGCCGGGTGGGCGCCCATCTCCGAGCGCACCGGCGCGGACAAGGCGTACGTGATCCTCGAGGGCCAGGTCTCGGTCCGCTCGCACGGCGAGGAGGTCGCGGTGCTCGGGCCCGGCGACATCGTCGGGGAGGCCGCGATCATGAACCAGTCGCTGCGCACCGCGAGCATCGTGGCGCTCACCCGGCTCGAGCTCATCCACTTCACCCCGGAGGCCCTGCGCGGGCTGGCCGACGAGATGCCGTCCTTCGCCCAGGCGCTGGAGCACACGGCCCGGGAGCGGTTCGGTGGGCAGGCGTGAGCGGTCCGCCGCGCCCGAGACGGTCGCGGACGCCGCGGACCAGCACGGGGACGAGCACGCGGGCCAGGACCCGGGCCAGCACCCGGACCTGACCGACGAGCCGACCGTCGACCTCGTCCTGGCGCCGCCCGACGACCGCGCCGAGACCACCCGCGGGCTGGTCGCCGCGCTGGGCAACGTCGAGGAGCTGCTGCTGGGCGGGCCCCCGCACCTGACCCGCGTCGAGGTCGCGGCCCGCGCCGGCGTCCCCATGGACGTGGCGGAGTCGCTGTGGCGCTCCCTGGGGTTCGCCCACGCCGACGACGACCAGGTCGCCTTCACCGACGCCGACGTCACCGCCCTGCGGATCACCGCCGAGCTCGAGGCCCTCGGCGTGCTCGACCCCGGCAGCCGCACCGCGCTCGTGCGCACCTGGGGCCGCTCCTTCGCCCGGCTGGCCGAGTGGCAGACCTCCCTGCTCGCCCGCGTCGCGGTCAGCCAGATGGACGAGGTGCAGGGCGACCCGGCCCTGCTGCTCCAGGCCCTGGCCGACGAGGTGCTCCCCCGGGTCGAGCGGCTCCAGTCCTACGCCTGGCGCCGGCACCTGGCCGCGTCCGCCACCCGACGGCTGGCCTCCGGGGAGGAGGTGCCGGAGGACCCGGCCTCCGACCCGATCCTCAGCCTGGCCGTCTGCTTCTGCGACATCGTCGGCTTCACCAGCACCGCGCGCGGCCTGCGCGAGCCCGAGCTGGTCGACTTCATCGAGACCTTCGAGGACGCCTGCGCGGAGGCGGCCGTGGACCACGGCGGGCGCATCGTGAAGAGCATCGGGGACGAGGTGCTGCTGGTCGCCGACACCGTGGAGGAGGCCCTGCGGATCGCCTGCGACCTCACCGCCCGCGGCGAGGACGAGGACGACCCGTTCCCCCGCGTCCGCGTCGGCATCGCCTACGGCGAGGTCGTGGCCCGGCTCGGCGACGTGCTCGGCCCGGTGGTCAACGTGGCGGCCCGCCTGACCTCGATCGCCCGCCCCGGCGCGATCCTCGTGGACGACGGCGCGGCCGAGGTGCTCGCCGACGCCCCCGACGTCCGCCTGAAGCGGCTGCACCGCACGACCGTCAAGGGCTACCGCAAGCTCCAGCCGTGGCTGGTGCGACCGCCCGAGCCCCCGCCGCCGGCGGAGGAGTCTCCGGAATGAAGGCACCCGACCGCTGCTGACGGGGGACACAGCAACGGCCGGGTGCGGGGGTCACGCTACGGCTCCGGAGCGGTGCCGCCAAACCCCCTGGCGGGTCAGCGGATGGTGACCTGGCGGCCCGCGTAGCCGTCGCGGGCGGAGCGCTCCTCGGAGGTGAGCTCGCGACCGCCCTCCAGCTCGGCGAGCACGGCGGTGAGCTTCTTCTCGAACGCCTCCGCCGGCTCCTCCAGCGCCTCGGCGCCGGTGCCGAGCGGGAGGTCCCAGACGGGGGTGAGCAGGCCGTGGGCACGGAACATGCCGACGAACCGGGCGCCCTCGACGAGCACGTCGTCACCGGTGCGGTGCAGGATCGCCAGCGCGGAGAGGAGCACGTCCTCGGCCTCGGGGCGGGTCCAGCGCAGGAACTCGCGGTCGCCCATGTGCGTCCAGTAGGCGCTGGTCACGCCGGTGAGGCGGGCGGTCGGGGCCGCGGCGCCGTTGGCCTGGTCGAGGGCGGCCGCGAGGGCGTCGCGGTCCTCGGCGGCGGCGTCGGCGATCCAGTAGTCGAAGCCGTCGTGCACGGTGACGGTGAGCGCGGTGTCGGTGACCATGTCCTGCAGGCGCGGGGCGTCGAGGCCCGGCGCGGAGGTGAGGCCGACGATGCCGCTCTCGCCGGCCTCGGCCTTGGCGATCGCTGCGGTGAGCACGGCGCCCAGGTCGCGCGACGGGTCGCCGTAGGCGTGCTGGACCTGCAGGCCGAGCCAGATGTCGCCGTTCTCGCGGACCAGCGCGGGGGCCGCTCCGGGGAGCAGCGTGCAGAGCAGGACCTCGCGGTCGCCGGCGTCCGTGACCGTCAGCGGCGCGGTGCCGGCGGGCACCAGCTCGCGCAGCGCGACGACGTCGGTCTCCGAGGCCATGCCCTCGAACGGACGGGAGACGAAGACCGGGGCGGGGCCACCGGCGGCGCCGTGGCAGGCCTTGTAGCGACGGCCCGAGCCGCACGGGCAGGGCTGCCGGGGGCTGATGCCGTCGGAGGAGCCGGCGGCGGGGGCTGCGACGCGGTTCTTGCGGGACTTCTTCGCCATGGGCGCGAACCTACCGCGAGCCCCGGCCGGGAGCCGCCTCCGCGGGCGCCGCTACTCCGGCAGGGCGTCCACGAGGCTGCGCAGGTGGGCGGGACGGTCGGAGATGACGGCGGTGACCCCGAGGTCGAGGCAGAGCCGGAGGTCCTCCTCGGTGTTGACCGTCCACACGTGCAGCTCGTGGCGGCCGTCGCCCAGCCGCTTCGCCAGCCGGGGGTGCTCGCGCAGCAGCTCGATGCCGGGGCCGAGGATGCGGTCGCCCGGCACCACCTGGCGCAGCATCGGCCACATGGCCTGGCGCTCGATCAGCTGCACCAGCGGCAGCCCGGGCGCCATCCGCTCGACCCGCTGGAGCGCGGTGTAGCTGAACGACATGACCCGGACGGGGCTGTCGGGGCCGTCCCACCCGAACTCGCGCAGCAGCTCGACGACCTTCTTCTCCACCAGGCCGCCGTAGCGGGTGGGGTGCTTGGTCTCGATCGCGAGCCGCACGGGGCGGTCCTGCGCCGCCACGACCTCGAGCAGGCGCCGCAGGGTCAGCACCCGGCCGCGCTCGGGGTCCAGGTCGGGGCGCTCGTCGTCCATCTCGGCCCACGGGTGCTTCCAGGACGCGAAGTCCAGCTCGGAGAGCGTGGCCAGGTCCATCGTGGAGACGACGCCGCGGAACCCGGTGGTGCGGCGGGTGCTGCGGTCGTGGACGCAGACCAGGTGCAGGTCCGCGGTCAGGCGGACGTCGCACTCCAGGCCGTCCGCGCCCTGGGCGAGCGCCGCCTCGTAGGCCCCGAGCGTGTGCTCGGCGTGGTCGTGGCTCGCACCTCGATGGGCCAGCACCTGCGGACGCATGCCGGCCATTGTGTCGTGCCGGTCGGGGACGCCGGGGCAGGACCCGCCCCGGGAGCCCAGGTCAGTCCTGGCCGCGCAGGTACCGGCCGAAGTGCGGCACCGTGAAGGAGATGCGGCCCCGCTCGCCGGAGTAGATCAGCCCCTTCTTCATCAGGGCGTCGCGCGCCGGCGAGAGCGACTGGGGCTTCTTGCCCAGCACGGCCGCCACGTCGGACGTGGCCACGGACTCGACCGTCTCCACGGCCGGTCGGGCACCGGTGTCGGGCTGGTCGCTCGCCGGCTCGGCCAGCGGAGCCAGCTGCGCCGCCGCGTCCGCCATGGCGCGCAGGTAGTCCCGCTCGGCGGGCGTCGCCCGCTCGTAGCGGGAGCCGAAGAACCCGACCGCGAGCTCGGCCTCGGCCTCGGGGGCGGCGACCTCGACGTCCTCGGCGGTGATGGGGCTGCGCGGGGCGAGGTCCCACACCGTCTTGCCGTAGGCCTGGATGAAGTAGGGGTAGCCGCCGGTGGCGCGGTACATCGCGGCCAGGCCGTCGGGGGTGAACTCGGCGTCCTCCTCGGCGGCCGGCGCGGCGAGCGCACGGTTGGCGGCCTCGGTGGTGAGCCGGTCGATGCGTGCGTAGCGGAAGAGCCGCTCGGAGTAGGACTTGGACGCGCTCAGCACGGCCGGGAGGTGCGGGAGCCCGGCCCCCACGACGATGACGGGCAGGCCCTGCTGACCGATCTCGTGGACGGCGGCGCACAGGGCCGAGACGTCGGCCGGGCCGAGGTCCTGCATCTCGTCGATGAACACGGCCACGCCCTTGCCCACGTCGGCGGCCAGGCCACCGACGTCGGTGAGCAGCTCGACGAGGTCGATCTCGATGTCGCCGGAGTCGGCCCGCCCGCGTGCGGCCGGCACCTCGATCCCGGGGCTCCACCGGTCGCGCAGCTTCGCGTCCGCGCCCGCCTCGCGCTCGACGAAGGCGCGCAGCACGCCGAGCACCTGGTCGGACTCCTCCGCCGACGGGTGCCCCAGCTCGCGCACCGCCTGGTGCAGGGCGCCGGCGAGCGGCCGTCGCAGCGTCTGGTCGGGCCGGGCCTCGAGCTTGCCGGTCCCCCACCCGCGGCGCACCGCCGCTCCGCGCAGGGCGTTGAGCAGCACCGTCTTGCCCACGCCCCGCAGGCCGGTGAGCACCATCGACCGCTCGGGCCGGCCCCGCGCCACCCGCTCGAGCACCACGTCGAACGTGCTCAGCTCGGTGTCGCGCCCCGCCAGCTCGGGCGGGCGCTGGCCGGCGCCGGGGGCGTAGGGGTTGCGAATCGGGTCCACGATGGGACCGTATCCGGCTCTCTAGGCGATCCGGCAGATTTCACTAGCGGGTCTGATCGAGCTCTCGTCCGGCAGGAGCCCGACAGAACGGGGCCCCCAGTCGCCGCGCCGGCGGGGGCCTTCCCGCATTGGTCGAACGTTCGACGAACCTGACGGCCCTTGATCGATCGTTCGACGATCCCCGGCCCGGGCCCTCCCACGCCGAATCAGCCTGAAACTGCCGTTTCACATTGCCGCAACACGAGTTCCCTACGGTCGTCGTCATGAAGATCCTCGTCGTCGGCGCCGGCATCGGCGGAACCTCGATCGCGCTCGGGCTGCAGCGGCACGGCATTGAGGTGGAGATCGTCGAGCAGGTCCGGGAGAACAAGCCCGTCGGTGCCGCCATCTCGCTGTGGTCCAACGGCATCAAGTGCCTCAACTACCTCGGCGTCGGCGAGCAGGTCGCCGCGCTCGGCGGGCGGATGGACCACCTCTCCTACGCCGACGCCCTCACCGGCGAGACGCTCTGCGACTTCCCGCTCGCGCCCGTCCACGAGGGCACGGGCCAGCGGTCCTACCCCGTCGCGCGCGCCGACCTCCAGGCGATGCTGATGGAGGCCGTGGGCGTCGAGAACATCCGTTTCGGCGCGAAGGTCGTCGACATCACCCAGGACGACGACGGCGTCACCGCGACCTTCGCCGACGGCTCCACCACCACCGCGGACCTGCTGATCGCCGCCGACGGAGCCCGCTCCCGCACCCGCGCCCACGTGCTGGGCCACGACGTCGAGCGCAGCTACACCGGCTACACCAACGTCAACGGGCTGGTGCCGGCCGACCCGGCCATCACCGGCACCACCCACTGGACCACCTGGGTCGGGGAGAACCGCCGCTGCGCCGTCATGCCCGTGGCCGGCGACCGCTTCTACTTCTGGTTCGACCACGTCACCCCCGCCGGCGCCGACGTGCCGCGCGAGAAGGTCGTCGACGAGCTGCGCTCGGTGTTCGGCCACTGGGCGCCGCCGGTGCAGAAGCTCATCGACGCCATCGAGCCCGGCACCGCCAACCGCGTGGAGATCTGGGACCTCGACCCCATCCACACCTGGGTCCGTGGACGCGTCGCCCTGCTCGGCGACGCCGCGCACTCCACCGCCCCCGACATCGGCCAGGGCGGCTGCTCCGCGCTGGAGGACTCGGTCGTGCTCTCCGGCCTCCTCGCCGCCCACCGCGACGACCCGCTCGCCGCGCTCACCCGGTACCAGGCCGCCCGCACCGAGCGCGCCGCCGAGCTGGTGCTGAAGGCCCGCAAGCGCTCCGCCGTCACCCACGGGCACGACCCCGAGGCCACCCAGGCCTGGTACCGCGAGCTCGCCACCGAGGACGGCACCGGCGTGATGGCCGGGATCGTCGGCAACATCGTGGGCGGACCCTTCGCCTGACGGCCCCCGGTGGTCGAGGTGCGAGGAGCGCCGGCGACGAGCCTCGAGACCGCCGGCGCACGGTCTCAGCGCAGGAGCGGGTCCAGCCCCTGGACGAGCGGCAGCAGGTCCTCGACGGCCGCGACGGCCACGTCGACGCCCCCGGGCGCGCCGACGAGCCAGACCGCGGCGTGCACGTGACCGGTCTCGTCGGTGACGGCCACGGCGAGGGAGGCGCAGCCGGGCGCCACGTCCTCGCGGCGGTGGACGTAGGCGGCGCCGCCGGCGCGCAGCTCGCCGAGCGCGCAGGAGTCGAGCACCTGGTTCAGCTGGGCCTCGCCCACGGGCGGCGGGAAGTCCTGGTCGACGTCGCGGAACCGCACCAGCTCGCCGTGGTAGGTCACCAGGTGGATGCCGACCCGCACCCGCAGCCGCAGGCCGGCGAGCACGTCCCGGGCGGCCTTCACCAGCACGGGTGACTCACCGGCGCCCGCCGCGTCCACGAAGACCCCCATCCGCACCCCCAGCGCGAAGCCCTGGAGCCCGGGCAGCCGCACGAGGTACTCCTCGGCGACCAGGATGTTCACCAGCCGGTAGACGGTGGCCGGGGCCATGCCGAGGCGCTGGGCGATCTGCTTGGCGGTGACCCCGTCGCCCTCGACGGCCACGGCCTCCAGCACCCGCAGCGCGCTCTGGACGGCCCGGGGCTGGCGTCCGCCGATGATGCCGCCGTCCCCCGCGGGCGGCCCGGCCGGGGCGTTCACGGGCGGGTCCCCGGAGAACGATGAGCACCAGGAGCACCGGGAGAACGGCGAGCACCGGGGGCGTCGGGCCGCAGGACGTCGGCGCGGGTCGGCTCGTCGTAGAGGCCCAGCGCGAGCCCCCGGCGACGGGCGCGCCGACGCCACAGCGCCAGCGCGGCCCCCACGACCAGCCCGTAGGCCACGAACCCGCCGACGGCCCAGGCGCCGCCGGTCGCCGCGCCCCACAGCACGATCACGACCAGGACGCCGGCCACCACCCGTGGCACCACGGCACCGAGCCGGGTGCGCTCCTCCAGCCGACCCAGCAGCGCGGGCGCGGCGAGGCAGACCAGCACGTAGCCGAGCAGGTAGCCGAACGCCGACATGGTCATCACCAGCACGAACAGAGCCGGCACGGAGAACCCGACGAGCAGCAGCACCGCCGGCACGACGGCGAGGTGCGCGCCGACCAGCACGATCGCCGCGGACGGGGTGCCGCTGGCGGCGCTCACCCGCCCCAGCACCGGCGGCAGCAGCCCCTCGCGGGCCATGGTGAACACGATCCGGGCCAGGGCGGTCACCGAGCCCAGCGCGCAGGCCACCCAGGAGGCGGTGATGCCGAGGTTGAGCAGCAGCTCCAGGGCGGGGGCGCCGTCGCCGCCGGCCAGGCTCCACGCCAGCCGGTCGGAGGTGCCGCCGGCCGCGAGGTCAGCACCGAAGAGCAGGCTCGCGACGACGTAGAGGCTCGCCGCCACCAGTGGGGTCCACCGCACCGCCCGGGGCACCGTCACCATCGGCTGGCGCGACTCGCTGGCCAGGGTCGTCGAGGACTCGAACCCCACGAACGCCATGGTCGCCAGCAGCAGCGCCACGCCCCACTGGCCGGGGGCCAGCGCGGTGGTGAGGCCGGCGGAGATGGACAGGTCGGAGGCCGCCACGACCACCAGCACCACGAGGACGACGGTGATCGCGACCGTCTCGGTCACCAGCACCGCGCGCGCCGAGGCCCGCACGCCGCGCACCAGCAGCACGACCACGCCCACGGCCGCCAGCACCGCGGCCACCGCGCTCAGCCCCGGTCCGGGGTCGCCCAGGGGTCCGGGTGGTGACCCGAGCAGCCGCGCGCCGTCGTCCAGGGCGGCGAGGCCGAACTGGCCCGCCCCCAGCACCCCCACGCACGCGGCGCCGCCGTAGCCGATCGCCATGGCCGCGCCGGCCACGACGCCCGGGCCCGGCCCGAGGCCGCGCACGGTGAAGCCGTAGAGCCCGCTGACGCCGACCATCCGCCCGGCGAACACGTTGACCGCCGCACCGACGCCCGTCATCAGCACAGCGACGAGCGCGAAGACGAGCGCGCTCCACGCCCCCGCCACGGGGTGGACGACGGCGGGCACGGTCACCATCACCGCCGACGGCGCCACCGCCGCGACCGACTGGGCGAGCACCTCGGGGAAGGCCATGGTCCGCCGCGCCAGCCCGCTGACCGGCGAGCGGCGCAGCAGGGGCGAGGGGGACGGAGCCGGCATGGCGGGCAACCTAGTCGGCCCGACGACGCCCCCCGGCAACACACGTGTGAACGCGCCGCGTCGCCGAATGAGAATCCGCAGGGCCCCCGAGCGAGACGGCCCCGCAACACGATTCCCGACTGAGGTCGCAGGCCTTTCACGCCGACGAGACACAGCCGCAAGGCGGGCTCACCAGGCTGGTGCCGACCGCCGGACGGGCAGCGCAGCCCGGGCCCGGCACCGCACCCGCTCTGACTGCGAGGAGGTCCTCGTGACCACCAGCCCCACCGGAACCGGAGGCCGTCTCACCGGCTCCCTCGGGCCCGGCGCCATCGTCTTCATGGTCGTGGCCGCCGCCGCGCCGCTGACCGTCGTCGCCGGCACCGTGCCGATCGGCATCGCCGCCGGCAACGGCGCGAGCTTCCCGGCGACCTACGTCGTCTGCACGCTCGTGCTGCTGCTCTTCGCGGTCGGCTTCACGGCCATGACCAAGCACGTCCGCTCGGGCGGTGCGTTCTCCACCTACATCGCGCGCGGCCTGGGCCGCCCCGCCGGCGTCGGCGCCGCCCTCCTGGCGGTCGTCTCCTACGCCACGATCCAGCTGGCCGTGTACGGCTTCATCGGCGCGGCCACCGGCGCCCTGGTCACCGGCCACGGCGGCCCGGACCTGCCCTGGCCCGTGTGGTCGCTGCTCGTCCTCGCCGTCGTGGGCGTGCTCGGCTACCGGCACATCGACCTCTCCGGCAAGGTCCTCGGCGTCCTGCTGGTCGCCGAGGTGGCCGTCGTCCTGGTGATGGACGTCGTCATCGTCGCCCGCGGCGGCGGCAGCAGCGAGGGCCTGGCGACGGCGGCGTTCAGCCCGACCTCCTTCACCACCGGGGCCCCCGGCATCGCGCTGATCTTCGCCGTGGCCGGCTACATCGGCTTCGAGGCCACCGCGATCTTCCGCGACGAGGCCCGCGACCCCGACCGCACCGTGCCCCGTGCCACCTACGCCGCGCTGCTGGTCATCGGCGTCTTCTACGCGTTCTCCGCGTGGGCGCTCGTCTCGTGGTGGGGGGACGCCGGCGCCGTGGCCCGTGCGGCCGCGGACCCCGGCACGATGGTCAGCGAGACCGCCACGCTGGTGCTCGGCTCCGCCGTCGGCGACGTCGTCGAGGTGCTGCTGGTGACCAGCGTCTTCGCCGCGATCCTCTCCTTCCACAACGTGCTCTCGCGCTACCTGTTCACGCTCGGCGACCCCGACTCGGAGGTGGCCGTGCTGCCCGCCGGGCTCGCCCGCGCCCACAGCAAGCACGCCTCCCCGCACGTCGCCTCGGTCGCCACCACGGTGATCGGCCTCGTCCTGCTCGCCGGGTGCGCCGTCGCCGGCCTCGACCCGGTCAACGAGATCTTCACCTGGTTCGCCGGCATGGCCGTCGTGGGCCTGCTCGCCCTCATGCTGCTGACCTCGCTGGCCGCGCTGGTCTTCTTCAGCCGCCACCGCGGCCTGGCGCCCGCCTGGTCCGGCCTGGTCGCCCCCACGCTCGCCGTCGTCGGCCTCGGCGTCCTCGTCGTCATGACCCTCGACAACCTCACGCTGCTGGTCGGTGGGTCCTCCACCGTCGCGGCCGTCTTCGAGGTCGTCCTCGCCGGGTCGTTCCTCGTCGGCGCCGTCGTCGCCGGCCTGCCGCCCGTCACCAGCGCCGTCTCCAGCGCCGTCACCAGCACCACCGCACCGCTCGCCACCGACCCGCTCACCCAGGGAGAGTCCGCATGACCGCCACCGCCCACTCCAGCACCGCGTCCACCACGGCTCCGAGCACGGAGCACCCGCTCTCCATGCTGAGCGCGGCCGAGATCGCCGCGACGAAGGCGATCGTCGAGGCCGCCGGCCTGCTCGGCGAGCAGGTCCGCTTCGGCTACATCGGCCTCGATGAGGCCCCCAAGGCCGAGCTGCTCGCCTGGCAGCCCGGCCAGCCGTTCACCCGGTGCGCGACCGCCGTCCTCGTGGACCGCGCGACCGGCGGCGTCACCACCGCCACCGTCGACGTGACCGCGGGCGTGGTCGTCTCCACCCGCGTGGTCGACACCGCGGCCGAGGGCCACGGGCCGATCCTCGACGAGGAGTTCGAGGACATCGAGGCCATCCTGCTCACCTCCGACGCGTGGCTGGCCGCCCTGGGCAAGCGCGGCATCGACCCGATGATGGTCCGCGCCGTGCCGCTCTCGCCCGGCAACTTCGGGTACGAGGACGAGGTGGGCCGCCGCATGTGTCGCGTGCTGGCCTTCCTCCAGCTCGACGACGCCGACCTGCCCTGGGGCCACCCGATCGACGGCGTCTGCGCCTACGTCGACCTCACCAAGGGCGAGGTCTTCCACGTGGACGACAACAAGGTGATGGACGTGCCGACGGAGCGCGCCCAGTGGGACGCCGAGCCGCACGCCTCCCCGACGCGCACCGACCTCAAGCCCATCGAGATCACCCAGCCCGAGGGCCCCTCGTTCACGGTCACCGACAACCTGGTCGAGTGGGCGAACTGGCAGTTCCGGTTCACCTTCGACGCCCGCGAGGGCCTCGTGCTGCACCAGATCGGCTGGAAGGACGACTCGGCGCCCGGCGGCGTCCGGCCGATCATCAACCGCGCCTCCATCCCCGAGATGGTCGTGCCCTACGGCGACCCGCAGCCCTCGCGCTACTGGATCAACTACTTCGACCAGGGCGAGTACGTCTTCGGCCGCTACACCAACGCCCTCGAGCTGGGCTGCGACTGCCTCGGCGACATCACCTACGTCGACGCCGAGATCTCCGACGAGCAGGGCAACCCGCGCACCATGCGCAACGCCATCTGCATGCACGAGGAGGACTACGGCGTGCTGTGGAAGCACACCGACCTCTTCAACGGCATGGCCGAGACCCGCCGCAACCGGCGCATGGTGATCTCGTTCTTCGTCACCATCGGCAACTACGACTACGGCTTCTACTGGTACCTCTACCTCGACGGCACGATCGAGCTCGAGGCCAAGGCCACCGGCATCGTGTTCACCTCGGCCTTCACCGGCCCCGACGGGTTCGCCACCGAGATGGCCCCCGGCCTGGGCGCACCGTTCCACCAGCACCTGTTCTCCGCCCGCCTCGACATGGCGGTGGACGGCCACGTCAACGCCGTGGACGAGGTGGACGCCGTCCGCGTGCCCGTCGGCCCCGAGAACCCGCACGGCAACGCGTTCCGCCAGCAGCACACCCGGCTCAAGACGGAGCAGGACGCGATCCGCGACGCCGACAACCTCAAGTCGCGCACCTGGCTGATCACGAACCCGGAGAAGAACAACCGCCTGGGCCAGCCGGTCGGCTACGCGCTGCACCCCGAGGGCCAGCCCGCCCTGCTCGCGGACCCCTCCTCGGTCATCGCGCAGCGCGGCGCCTTCGCCACCCACCACCTGTGGGTCTCCGCGCACGAGGACGGCCAGCGCTGGCCCGCCGGCGAGATGGTCAACCAGTCCACGGGCAAGGACGGCCTGGACTCGTTCGTCGCCGGTGACCGCGACGTCGACGGCGCCGACCTGGTCGTGTGGCACACCTTCGGCCTCACCCACTTCCCGCGGCCCGAGGACTGGCCCGTCATGCCCGTCGACATGACCGGCTTCAAGCTCAAGCCCGTCGGGTTCTTCGACCGCAACCCCGCGCTCGACGTGCCCTCCGGCACCACCCCGCACTGCCAGGGCCGCGGATGAGCGCGCGCATGGTCCTCGTCGGCCGACTGGCCGTCGTCCTCGCGCTGACCAGCGTCACGCTGCACGTGGTCGCGACGTTCGACCTGCCGCTCGCCCTCGCGCTCGGCATGCTCGTCGCCGCGGCCGCCTGCCTGTCGTGCGTGCCCGCGCTGTGGCGGGGCGGGAGCGTGATGACCTGGTCGATGGCGGCGGGCGTGAACGTCGCCATGCTGGTGGTGCACGGGGTGGCGATGTCGTCGATGACCACCTCGTCGTCCTCGTCGTCGGGGATGGCCGGGATGGCTGACATGAGCGCCCACGACCACGCCGCGGCGCACGCCTCCGGCGCGGGCTGGGACCTCATGCACGTCGCCTCCGTCGTCGCCGGTGCCGAGGTGCTCCTGGCGCTCGGCGCGCTCGCGACCCTGGCCGTCGCCGCCCTGCGTCGCCGTCGGGAGGTCCTCGCCCCCGCCTGATCACCGCCGGTGGTCGAGGTGCGAAGCCGTCCACGGCTGAGCCACGAGACCCCCGCACCCGGCTTCGGCACTCGCCGTCGTCAGGTGCGGGGGGTCTCGTGGTTCCTCGCCAGGACTCGCCAGGGCTCGTCACACCTCGACCACCGCCGGTCGACCACCGCCGGTGGCGTGATCGGCCTAGAGTGAGCCCGTGCCCGAGCTGCCCGAGGTGGAGTCGCTGGCCCACGACCTGGGCCGGCGCCTGGACGGCCGCGCGATCGTGAAGGTCCACGTGCCGCAGTTCTCGGCGCTGAAGACCTTCGACCCACCCGTCTCCGCGCTCGAGGGCACGCTGGTGGACCGCGTGGGCCGGCACGGCAAGTTCCTCGACATCGAGGCCAGCGGCGTCCACCTGGTCCTGCACCTGGCGCGGGCCGGGTGGATCAGGTGGCGCGACGAGGTGCCGGCGCTGCCGCCCAAGCCGAGCACGAAGTCGACGCTGGCGGTGCGCCTCGTCCTGGATGACGGCTCCGGGCTCGACGTCACCGAGGCCGGCACCCGCAAGAGCCTGGCGCTGTACGTGGTGCGCGACGCCCAGGAGGTGCCCGGCGTGGCCAGCCTCGGCCCCGACCCGCTGACCGACGACTTCACCCGCGAGAAGCTGGGCGAGATCCTCGCTGCCGAGGGCCGCAAGCAGCTCAAGGGCGTGCTGCGGCACCAGGGCACCATCGCGGGCATCGGCAACGCCTACTCCGACGAGATCCTGCACGCGGCACGGATGAGCCCGTTCAAGCCCGCCGACAGCCTCACCGACGACGAGCTGACGACCCTCTACGACGCGCTGCGCGGCACGCTCGGCGAGGCCGTGGCGCGCTCCGCCGGCACCGCCGCGTCCGAGCTGAAGAGCGAGAAGAAGACCAACATGGCCGTGCACGGTCGTACCGGGCAGGCGTGCCCGGTGTGCGGTGACACGGTGCGCGAGGTGTCGTTCGCCGACTCCAGCCTCCAGTACTGCGCGACCTGCCAGACCGGAGGCAAGCCGCTGGCCGACCGCAGGATGTCCAGACTGCTGAAGTAGGTGGTGAGGGCAGGGGTGAGGCCTCGACCCCTACAGTGGCCACACCTGCCCGGTCGGGCAGCCCCCTCGAGCCCTGGAGCGCCCGCCATGATCCCCACCGTCAGCATCGACGGGGTCCCCGACCCGCTCCCCGAGGACCTGACCATCCTGGACGTGCGCGAGTACTCCGAGTGGGAGGCCGGGCACGCCCCGGGCGCCCTGCACATCCCCATGGGCGTGCTCCCGGTGCGCCTGCAGGACGTGCCGCAGGACCGGCTCCTCGTCGTCTGCAAGGTCGGCGGCCGGTCGGCCCAGGCGGCGATGTACCTCGTCCAGCAGGGCTACGACGTCATCAACCTCGCCGGCGGCATGGAGGACTGGGCCGCGGCCGGTCGTCCGCTCGTCTCCGAGAACGGCGACACCCCGGCCGTCGTCTGACGACGTGGCTGCCGGTCGAGCCACACGCCGGGCTCAGCCGTCGCTGCTGTCCTCCGCGCACGTGGTGGTGAGGTAGGACAGGAAGGCCGCGAGGTCGGTCGCCTCGTCGTCGTCCACCTCGTCGAGGGCGTCCAGCGCGTTGTCGGCGTCCCCGGACTCCAGCGCCCCCACGATCGCCTCGTAGCCGCGCCGCGCCTGCTTGCCCATCCCGGACGGCGTGCCCGTGTCGAGGATCTGGTCGGTGGCCTCGGTGTCGTCCGCGGCGTCGACGTCCAGCGAGGACCAGGCCGAGCAGAAGGCGCTCGTGCTGGCGTCCTCCGGGCCGGCGGTGTCCTCGGCGTCGCTGCCGCAGCCGGCCAGCAGCACGCCCACGAGCGCCAGCGGGGCGAGCACGGAGGCCAGGGAGCGGGTTCGACGACGCACCGCGCCACCGTAGCCAGGCGGGGGAAGCCTGCGGGACGTCGGCCCCGTCGACGGTCCTCAGCGCCCGTCGTCGAACGCCGCGGGCAGCGGCACGCTCAGGACGGCCGGCAGCCCGTCCAGGTAGTCGCCGCGCGGCACCTCGACGATCCCGAGGCTGCCGAGGTGGTCGGTGCGCCACTGCACGTCGATGAGCCGGTCCCCGGCGTGCTCGTCGCGCAGCAGGTCCACCAGCCCGACCAGCGCCACCTTGGAGGCGTCGGTGACGCGGTGGAACATCGACTCGCCCGCGAACAGCCCGCCGATCGCGACGCCGTAGAGCCCGCCGACCAGCTCACCGTCCTGCCAGGCCTCCACGGAGTGCGCCCAGCCCAGGTCGTGCAGGCAGGAGTAGGCCTCGACGATGTCGTCGTCGATCCAGCCGTGCGGGCGGTCGGGGTCACCGCAGGCGAGGACGACGTCGGTGAAGGCCGTGTCGACCCGGATCTCGAAGCCGCGCAACGAGCGGCGCAGCGAGCGGGAGACCCGCAGCCCCTCGAGCGTCAGCACGCCACGCTGGACCGGGCAGAACCAGTACATCGGGTCGCCGTGCGCACCCGAGGGCATCGGGAACAGGCCGCTGCTGTAGGCCCGCAGCAGGGTGCCGGGCTCCAGGTCGGCGCCGACGCCGACCAGGTCGTCGTCCGCGTCGAAGCGTCGCCGGTCCGGGAAGGACCAGGGCGTGGGGGGCGGCTGGACGGGCACCCCACGACCGTAGTCCCCAGGGGGGTGGGTGGTTGCCCACCCGGACGTTGGGCAGGATCGAGCACATGAGTCGCAGCCGCAGCCTCGTCGGAGCCGTGGGACGACGTGTGGCCCCCAAGGTCACCGGCGTGGCCCCGGGGCTCACCAGCACGTTCGTCCGGCAGGCCCTCGAGCGGGCCATCGCCGGCGTCGGGCCGCTGCCCAGCGCCGCCGCCGCGGCGAGCACGGCGCTGACCGAGCACGGCGGGGACGCGGAGAAGGCCGTCCGCAAGATCACCGAGGACCACACCCGCTACGCCGGGGCCCAGGGGTTCGTCACGAACATCGGCGGGCTCGTCACCAGCACCGTGCTCGTGCCGGCCAACATCTCCGGCCTGGCGCTCGTGCAGTCCCGGATGCTCGCGGTCATCGCCCACCTGCGCGGCTACGACCTGGAGGACCTGCGCACCCGCAACGCGATCCTGGCCCTCCTGCTCGGCGAGGACCGGGTGGACGACCTGGTCAGCGACCGGACCCTGCCCGCGCCGCCCATGGCGCTGGCCACCGCCCCCGCGCACGACCGGACCCTGCACGAGCAGCTGGGCACGCTGGTGGCCACCGAGCTCGTCGAGCGGATGGTCGGCAAGCGCGCCGCGGTCACGATCGGGCGCCGCGTCCCGTTCCTCGGCGGCGTCGTGGGCCTCGGCGCGGACGGCTACAGCACCTGGAAGGTCGGGCGGTACGCCGAGCGGGAGCTGCTCGTACGGCGCAAGGCCTAGCCAGCCAGGCGCAGCGGTCGGGTCAGGAGCGGCGCAGCACCCGGCGGTAGACGCGGTGCAGGCCGCGGCCGGCGCGGGAGCGACGCACGCCCCGCAGCGCCTTCTCCTTGGCCCGGCGCCAGCGGTGGGCCCGGTGCAGCTCGGCCCGCAGGTGCTCGATCTCGCCGTGCAGGCGCGCCTCGTGCTCACGCATGGCCACGCCCTCGACGAGCAGGGCGGTGATGGCGTCCACGGCCGCGTCGGCCACCTGCGACTCCCGCGGGGAGTCGGGGTCGGCCCAGCGGGTCGGCGGGGGCCCGGGGTGCAGGTCCGCGAGGTCACCGACGACGTCGTAGCCGCGGCGGCGCACCTCGTCCGACCACTGCTCGCTCACCTCGACCGCCCACGGGTGGACGTCGGGGGGCAGGGCCAGGCGCGGGCTGCCCGAGCGGGCGGAGAGGGTGCGGTGGGCGAGCAGCTCGCGCACGAGCGGGCGGTAGTCGGCCGGCGGCACGACGCCGGTGGCGGCGGTGTTGATCCGCCGCACCAGGGCCGCCTCGGGCACGCCGAGGGAGGCGTTGGCGCGGTCGGCCTCGAGGTCGAGCTCGATCCCGTCCAGGCCGAAGGCGCTGGAGAACCGCTGCCACAGCAGGTCGCGGTCGGCGCCCGAGGGCGGCACGGTGATCAGGTGCACCCGCTCGGGCGGCAGGTCGCCGACCCAGCGGTCGAGGATGGCGGGAATCTCCTGCGCGGCCCAGAACCAGCTGGAGACGCGGGTCGGCCGGGCGGGGTCGCGCAGGTCGGCCAGGAACTTCTCGTAGGTGAGGGTCGAGCGGTGCTTGACCGTCTCCTGCCACTCGGCGGGGACCTGGCGCACGAGGTCGCGCACGGAGATGAGGACGTGCACCTCGGCGCCGTCGGGGTCACCGGGGGCGTGGCCCAGGTCGGCCAGCGCCTGCGCGGCCTGCGTGCGGGTGGCGGTCGCGAGGATCTCGTGGCTGACGATCGAGGTGCCCTCGAAGGCGCGGACCTGGGCGGCCAGCTGCTCCCAGCGGCCCACCGCCTCGGTCTCCAGGCCGCCCCAGGGCAGGTCCATGAGGTCCAGCGCGGCCAGGAAGTGGGCGTCGAACCGGTCGGCGGGGTACAGCACGCCCGCCCGCTCCAGCGCCGGCCGCGAGCGCCACAGCACGTCCTGCAGGTAGGACGTGCCGGTCTTGGGGGTCCCGACGTGGAGGAGGACCTTCGCGCTCACCGGGTGCCCCCTGTCTCGTCGTCGTGCCTGTGCTGGTCGTGCCTGTGCTGGTCGTGCCCGGGTTCGTCCTGCTCGTGCGCCCGCTCGGTGCCGGTCAGCATCCGCAGCGCCAGGGAGAGGACCCCGACCTCGTCGGGCTCCGCGGCGTCGCGCCCGGCCAGGGAGCGCAGGTCCGCCACGAGCAGGCCGGGGTCGCCGTGCACAGGGTATCCGGCGTCCTCGAGGCCCCGACGCTGCCGTCTCGACTGCCGCTGGACCCATCGGTGCAGCTCCGCCGGCACCCCCAGGGCGGGGCCGGGCAGGCCGTCGACGCGCGCGAGGAACGGCCCGCGCATGAGGTGCCGGCCCCGGGCGCGGGGCACCCGCAGCGCCAGGGTCGCCGAGACCCGCCGGGCCAGCTCGACGGCGTCGGCGGGCACCCGCGGGGGCGGCGGGAGGTCGCGCACCCGCAGCAGGCCGGGCAGGAGCGCGGGGTCGAGGACGATGCGGACCGACTCCGGACCCAGGTCACCGGCGCGTCCCGGCCGCTGCGCGCGACGCTCGGCCCGCACGGCCGCCAGGCCGGCGGGGTCGGCGCCGCGGGGCAGGAGGTCGCGCTCGGGCAGCTGACGCACCCACGCCGGCCAGCCGGTGAGCCGGCCGCGGCCGGAGAAGGCCAGGGCGGTCCAGCTGTCGGTGAGCATCGTGGCGAGGTCGGCGCCCAGCACGACGAGGCCGGCGTCCGGGTGACCCAGGCGCACGCCGCGCGCGTGCACGCTGCGGCGCAGCAGGTCGGCGCGCCAGGGGTCGCCCGAGACGGCCGGACGACGGCGGGCGAACCGCCGCGCGGGCGGGCGCTGCGGCGCCTCCTGACCACGGCCGCCACCGGCGGCGACGAGGTCCTCGGCGAGCAGCGCGGAGGCGAGCCGGACGAGCTCGGGGCGGGGCAGCAGGGTCGGGTCGACCGGGGCGTAGCCCCAGCCGCGGTCGGGCACGACGCCGACGAGGTCCAGCTCGGGCCGCCCGCGGCCGGGCGGCGAGGTCGTGAGCACCCGCTCGACCAGCGCGTCCTGCGGGCGCGCCGCGGGGCCGGCGTCCGCCCGGAGCTGGAGGTTGAGGCGACGCAGCAGCTCCAGCTGCTGGGCGCCCGGGAGGGTGCGCGCGCTGGGCTCGGCCGCCCCGGCCCACGCGGGCCAGGTGGTCGTGCCGCCGTCGCGCAGGTGGGCGAGCCAGCCCCAGGCGCGGGCGGCCCCGTCCGTCACGAGCCGCCGAGGCGCTTGACCAGGCGGCCGGCCTTGGCGGTCGCGCTCTCGTGCGGGTCGGGGCGCTCGCTGGCGGAGAGCAGGGCCACGACCAGCGCGTCGAGCGAGGCCTCCAGGACGTCGGCGGGGTCGGCCTTGTCCGGGTTGGCCCACGCCTCCTGGGCGTCGACCCCCTCGGGCGCGGTGGGCCACACCGGCTTCAGCTCGTCCAGGTCGCCGATGACGTCGACGCCGGCGCCCTCCGCCCACTCGCGGGCCCGCTCGGCCATCTCCTCGACCCACTCGTAGTCGCGCGGGGGCACGGTGATCTTCTGCATGTTCTCGCGCTGGGCGAGGTGCTGGTGAGCGAGGGTCTGGCGCACGAGGCGGCGGTAGTCGTCGTCGAGCAGCTGCCCGCGCAGGCGGCGGTTGAGCTTGCGCAGCAGCGTGGTCTCCGCGGCGCCCATCGACTGGTTGGCGCGCTCGGACTCCTCCGGCCCGGCCGCCGGGTCGACGCCCACGGCGCGGCAGAACCGGTTCCACAGCTCGTCGCGCGGGGCGCCCTTCTGCGGCACCGTCACCAGGTGCACCCGCGAGGGCTCGAGGTTGGCGCCCCAGCGGTTGAGGACGTCGGGCAGCGACTGGACGCGCCAGAACCACATCTCCGACGGCGTCGTGCGGGTCTCGCGCAGCTTGGTGAGGTAGCGGTTGTAGGGCGTCTTGCCGCGGTGCTTGACGTGCTCCTGCCACTCCGCAGGGATCTGTCGGCCCAGGTCACGGGCGGTGTAGACGACGTGGACCTCCATGTCGGAGAGGTCCTTCATCGCCCGCTGCACCTGCTCGGCGGAGGCGCCGGCGAGGATCTCGTGGCTGATCAGGATGTCGTCGTCGCCGCGCAGCGTCCGCTTGACCAGGCCCTCCCACTCGCCACCGGCGCGCTCGAGCAGGCCGCCCCAGGGGCGCTGGATGAGGTCGAGGGCGGGCAGGAACATGTCGGAGCGCACCCCGATCGGGTACCGCACCCCCGCCTTCTGCAGGCTCTCCCGGTTCGTCAGCCACCGGTCCTGGAGGTAGGTGGTGCCGGTCTTCGGGGCTCCGATGTGCAGGAAGACGCGCCTGGTGCTGCTCACGCGCCCGATTCTGCCTCACCCGTCGAGGCGGGGCCCTCCCCCGGTGTCACCCGTCGCCACCCTCGCCCGGGGCCGCCAGGGCGCGGACGACGGCCGAGGGGCTGGGCCGCCCGAGGTGACCGGCCATCCAGGCGCTGGTCGCCACGAGCCGGTCGAGGTCCACGCCGTGCTCGATGCCGAGCCCGGTGAGCATCCAGACCAGGTCCTCGGTGGCGAGGTTGCCGGTGGCCGAGGCCGCGTACGGGCAGCCGCCCAGGCCGCCGGCGCTCGCGTCGAAGGTGGTGACGCCCGCACGCAGCCCGGCCAGCACGTTGGCCAGCCCCTGCCCGTAGGTGTCGTGGAAGTGCAGGGCGAGCCGCTCGGGCCCGACCCCGGCACGCTGGAAGGCACGCACCAGCGCGGACACGTGGCCCGGCGTGCCGACGCCGATGGTGTCGCCCAGGCTCAGCTCGTCGACGCCCAGCTCCAGCAGGCGCAGCCCCGCCGAGACCACCTGGTCGACCGGCACCGGGCCCTCCCACGGGTCGCCGAAGCACATCGACAGGTAGCCGCGCACCGCCACGCCGGCGTCCCGGGCCCGGCCGACCACGGGGGCGAACATGGCCCACTGCTCGGCCAGCCCGCGGTTGAGGTTGCGCCGGGCGAAGGTCTCGGTGGCGGAGCCGAAGACGGCCACGTGGCGCAGGCCGAGGGCCAGCGCGCGGTCGAGCCCCTTCTCGTTGGGCACCAGGACGGGGAGGCCGACCGCCTCCTCCTGGAGCTCGGCCAGCAGGTCGGTCATGAGGGCCTCGGCGTCCGCGAGCTGCGGCACCCAGCGCGGGTGGACGAAGCTGGTCGCCTCGACCACGGGCAGCCCGGCGTCCAGCAGGCGGCTGACGAACGCGGCCTTCACCGGTGTCGGCACCACGGTCGCCTCGTTCTGGAGGCCGTCGCGCGGGCCGACCTCCCAGATCCGCACCGCCCGGGGCAGTCCCGGCTCCCCGACCGGCATCGGCAGCGGCCGCGGCACCGGCTTCGGCACCGGCTTCTGCGCCGCCGTCACTGCACACCTGCTCTCCGAGCGGAGGCTCCCTGGTCACCGCCCTGGTCGCCGTCCACCTGCTCGTCTCGTTGTTCCACGTGGAACAACAGGCTTCCGCGTGACACCTGTGCACCGACCTCCTCGGTCACCGTGACCACGGTTCCCGGCCTCGGGGCCCGCAGCGAGACCTCCATCTTCATCGCCTCCAGCACGCCGAGCACGTCTCCTTCCGCCACCGTTTCTCCCGTGGAGACCAGGACCGCGGTGACGGTGCCCGGCATCGGTGCCGTGACCGCGCCGTCGCTCGCGGCGGCGGCCCCCGCCGCCCGGGCCGGAGCCTCGAGCACGACGCGCTGGCCGCGGTGGGAGGCCTCGGCGCGGGGAGGGCCGCCCGGCTGCGGGCCCGGCTGCACGTTCACGACCACCCGGTGCCGCGTCACGCCGGCGGCGTCCCCGACGTCCACGGTGACCACGTGGTCGGCTGCCTCCAGGACCCGCAGGACCAGGGCCTCGCCGTCCGGCCCGGTGACCGTGGCGCCGTGCGCGTCCGTGGCCGATCCCGAGGCCACGCCCAGGTCCACCAGGACGGGGCGGTCCAGCCGCACCCGCACCGGGGCCCGCGGCCCGGAGGACCGGAAGCCGTCGGCCGCCCAGGCCCCGCTGCCCGAGCCGCTGCCCGACCCCGCTCCTGCCCCACCGCCATGACCCAGCCAGGCAGCTACCCAGGCGGTGACGGCACGCGCGACCCCGGCGTCCGGGGGCGCCGGCAGCGGCTCACGGTCGAGCCAGGCGGTGTCGATCGCGGCCGCGGCGAACGCGTCGGTCGCCACCAGGGCGCGGAGGAACCCGGTGTTCGTGGTGAGGCCGAGCACGGCGGTGTCGTCGAGGGCCGCGAGCAGCCGGAGGCGGGCGCTCTCCCGGTCGGCGCCGGTCGCGACGACCTTGCCGAGCATCGGGTCGAACCCGGTGGAGACCGTGTCGCCGCTGCTCAGGGCGTGGTCGACCCGCACGTCGGGGCCCTGGGGCCAGCGCACCAGGGTGGCGGTGCCGGCCTGCGGCAGGAACCCGCCGAACGCGTCCTCGGCGTAGACCCGGGCCTCGATCGCGTGCCCGGTCACGGCGACGTCGTCCTGACTGAACCCGAGCGGCTCGCCGGCGGCGACCCGCAGCTGCAGGGCGACGAGGTCGGGGTGCTCTCCGCGCACGGTGGTGGTGGCCTCGGTGACCGGGTGCTCGACCTGGAGCCGGGTGTTCATCTCGAGGAAGAAGAACTCCCCCGTGTCGGCGTCGAGCAGCATCTCCACCGTGCCGGCGCCGGTGTAGCCGACCTGCTGAGCCAGGGCCCGGGCTGCGGCGGCGAGGCGGGCGCGGGCCGCGGGGTCCAGCGTGGGGGCGGGGGCCTCCTCCAGCACCTTCTGGTGGCGGCGCTGGGGGGAGCAGTCCCGCTCGCCCAGCGTCACGACGGTGCCGTGCTCGTCGCCCAGGACCTGCACCTCGACGTGCCGGCCGCGCTCGACGTAGCGCTCGACCAGCATGGTGTCGTCGCCGAACGCGGAGGCGGCCTCGCGGCGCGCGGCGGCCAGGGCCTCGGCGTACTGCTCGGGCGAGCGGACCACCCGCATCCCCTTGCCGCCACCACCGGCCGCGGCCTTGACCAGCACCGGGTAGGAGAAGGCGGCCGGGTCCTCGTCAGGACCCCAGGCCGGCACCACGGGGACGCCGGCCCGCTCCGCGATCGCGCGGGCGTGGTCCTTGCGGCCCATCGCGTCCATGACGTCGGCGCGGGGGCCGACCAGCCGCACGCCGGCGTCCGCGAGGGCGCGGGCGAGGGCCGGACGCTCGGAGAGGAAGCCGTAGCCGGGGTGCACCGCGTCGGCCCCGCAGGCCAGCGCCGCGGCGACCACGGCGTCGACGTCGAGGTAGGAGGGCACCTCGAGGGTCGCGTCGGCGGCACGGACGTGGTGCCCGCCGGCGGCGCCGGGCCGGGCGTCGGCGGGCGTGTGCAGCGCGACGGTGCGCAGGCCCAGGTCACGGGCGGTGCGCAGCACGCGCAGGGCGATCTCGCCGCGGTTGGCGACGAGGAGGGTGCGGATCGGGCGGGGCTGGTCTGCCTGGGGTGCCTGGGGGGTGTCGGTCATGGTGCTCACATCCGGAACAGCGGGGTGGACCGCGGGGCCAGCGGCGCGCGGCCGGCCACGGTGAGGGCGAGGCCGAGGACGCGGCGGGTGTCGGCGGGGTCGAGCACGCCGTCGTCCCAGAGCCGGGCCGTGGCGTACCAGGGCGAGCCCTGGGCCTCGTACTGCTCCCGGATGGGCGCCCTGAACGCGTCCTCGGCCTCGGGGCTCCAGGTCTCGCCCCGGGCCTCGAGGCCGTCGCGGCGCACGGTGGCCAGCACGGAGGCGGCCTGCTCGCCGCCCATGACCGAGATGCGGGAGTGCGGCCAGGTCCACAGGAAGCGCGGGTCGTAGGCGCGTCCGCACATGCCGTAGTTGCCGGCACCGAACGAGCCGCCGATCACCACCGTCAGCTTCGGGACGCGCGTGGTGCTGACCGCGCTGACCAGCTTGGCCCCGTCCTTGGCGATGCCGGCGTTCTCGTACTCGCGCCCGACCATGAACCCGGCGATGTTCTGGAGGAACAGCAGCGGGATGCCGCGGGCGTCGCACAGCTCCACGAAGTGGGCGCCCTTGAGCGCGGACTCGGAGAAGAGGATGCCGTTGTTGGCCAGGATGCCGACCGGGTGGCCGTGCAGGTGGGCGAAGGCGCAGACCAGCGTGTCGCCGTAGAGCGGCTTGAACTCGCTGAACCGGCTGCCGTCGACCAGCCGCCGCAGCACCTCGCGCACGTCGTAGGGGGTGCGCGGGTCGGCCGGGACGACGTCGACCAGCGTGGCGGGGTCGAGCAGCGGCTCCTCGACGGGTCGGACCTCCCACGGGGGCGGGGCCGGGGCGGGCAGCGTGTCGACGATGCCGCGGACGATCTCGAGGGCGTGGTCGTCGTCCTCGGCGAGGTGGTCGACGACCCCGGAGGTGCGGGCGTGCACCTCGCCGCCGCCCAGCTCCTCGGCGGTGACGACCTCGCCGGTGGCAGCCTTCACCAGGGGCGGGCCGCCCAGGAAGATCGTGCCCTGGTCGCGCACGATCACGGTCTCGTCGCTCATCGCCGGCACGTAGGCGCCGCCGGCGGTGCAGGAGCCCATGACGGCGCTGACCTGGGCGATCCCGGCGGCGGAGAGCCGGGCCTGGTGGAAGAAGATGCGGCCGAAGTGCTCGCGGTCGGGGAACACCTCGTCCTGCATCGGCAGGTAGGCGCCGCCGGAGTCGACGAGGTAGACGCAGGGCAGGTGGTTCTCCTCGGCCACGCGCTGGGCACGCAGGTGCTTCTTCACCGTCAGCGGGAAGTAGGTGCCGCCCTTGACGGTCGCGTCGTTGGCGACGACCACCACCTCGCGCCCGGCCACGCGGCCGATGCCGGCGACGACACCGGCGCTCGGGACGGCGTCGGGGCGGTCGAGCCCGGGCACGCCCTCGCCCGCACCGTCGCCCTCGTCGTACATGCCGGTGGCGGCCAGGGGCGCGATCTCCAGGAAGGGGCTGCCGGGGTCGAGCAGCCGGTCGACCCGCTCGCGGGCCAGCAGCTTGCCGCGGGCGGTGTGCCGCTCGCGGGAGCGCTCCGGCCCGCCCTGCCGGGCCAGCGCCAGGCGGGAGTGCAGCTCGGTCACCAGGGCCCGCATGTCGTCCACGTCACACAGGTTAGCGAGCGTTAACCGGCGGGGCCAGCGGGCCCGTGACCGGTGTCAGCAGGGGGCTGTCAGCAGGGTCCGTCAGTCGAAGCTGCACACCGCCGTGCAGGTGGTGAACCAGTCGAGCCCGCCGTCCAGCGAGGCGATCTGCTTGCGGCCGGTGCTGTCGTCGAACCAGAACAGCGCGTAGGCGGGCGCGTCCGCCTGGGCGGCCGCGGCGTTGCCGACGGAGACGGGGCTGAACCGGCCGTCGTAGTCGTGCCGGGGGCCGATCTCGGTGAACGCGGCCCGCAGCCCCGTGCCCGAGAGGGCGGAGTAGCCGGTGACCGGCACCGCGTCGACGGCCACCCCGTCGCTGCCGGTGCAGCGGCCGTCGCTGCCGGAGACGTCGCAGTAGGAGTCGATGCCCACGAGGTCGACGCGCGCGGGCAGCGCGGCGGTCACGCTCGACTCGTCGCCGACGGAGACCACGTTCGCCGAGTACGCCCAGGCCAGGTTGTGCACGCCGCGCTCCGCGGCCCGGTCCTGCATGGCCGCGTACAGCTGCGTCAGCGTCGAGGCGTCTGCCCCGCCCCACCAGAACCAGGTGCCGTTGGCCTCGTGCAGGGGTCGGAAGAGGACGGCGGCGCCGCGCTCGCCCAGGGCGGCGAACCGGTCGAGCACGCGGTCGTAGTCGGCCCAGAATGCCTGGCCGGCGGCGCTGCCGGTGTCCAGCAGCTCCGCGACCTGGCCCTGGCCGGTGGTGTCGTCGGAGGAGCCGCCCGTCCACGGGTTCGGGGCGTGCCAGGAGGCGGTGAGCAGCACGCCCTGGTCGGCGAGCGAGGCCAGGTCGCTCGTGCGGTCGGAGCCGTTGTCGAGGGCGTCGACCAGCTCGTCGGCGTCGAAGCCGACCAGGGCCGGCAGCGTGCCGAGGCGGTTCAGCGGTCGCGCCCAGCGGTCGTTGGAGATGTTCACCTGCTGCCCGAGGCCGGTCCGGCCGCTCGCCAGCCAGCCGTCCAGCGTGGCGAGGAGGCAGCCGACCGCCGGGTCCGCCGAGGTGTCGACCGGGGCGGGGTCGGGGGTCGTGGAGCAGGTCCCGCCGGTGCTGCTGGGCTGCGCGGACGGGCTCTCGGTCACGGGCTCCTCGCTCACGGTCACGGTGGCGGTGGCCGTCGGGGACGCGCCGGCGCTGCCGGCGTCCGTGCCCCCGGTGACCTGCTGCACCAGGTCGCCCACCTGGTCCTGCGCCTCGCTGACGGAGACCAGGCCCACCTCGGCACCCGCGTAGGCGATCACCATCGCCAGCACGGCGCCCGTCGTCGCGAGCAGCGCGGCGACGCGGCGGGAGTGACGGGTGGGGCGGGGCACGGGTCCATGGTCGGGCATCGGGCCAGGCGGTGGGTCCGCTTCGCGCGAGCCGGACGTCGGCGCACGCGTGCCTCCCCTCACCTGCTGCGCCCACCGATGCCGTCACCCGGTGCTGCGCGGGGGCGCGTCCCGCCCTGCTCGGCGCCGGGTGCTCGATACGGTGACCGGCGTGAGCCGGCGCGAGCAGATCCTCCAGACCGCCGCGCGGCTGTTCGCGGCCCGCGGCTTCCACGGGGTCTCCGTCTCCGAGATCGGCGCGGCCTGCGGCATCTCCGGGCCGGCCCTCTACAAGCACTTCGGCTCCAAGGACCTGCTGCTGGCGGAGATGCTCGAGCAGATCAGCGTCCGCCTCCGGGACGAGGCACGCCGCCGCGTCGCCGCCGCCGACTCGCCCGCCGCGGCCGTGACCGCGCTGGTGGAGCACCACGTGGCCTTCGCGCTGGAGCAGCCCGCGCTGATCGTCGTGCAGGACCGTGACTGGGCCAGCCTGCCCACCGACGCCCGCGAGCGTGTCCGCGGCCTCCAGCGGGAGTACGTGGCCACGTGGGCCGAGCAGCTGCGGCTGCTCGCCGCCTCCCGGGCCTCCACCTCGCCGGGCGGCGAGCCGCTCTCGGAGGACGAGGCACGGGCGACCGCGCACGTCGTCTTCGGGCTGGTGAACTCGACCCCGCACTCGGCGGTGCTGCCCGCGGACGAGATGCGCGTGCTGCTCACCCGCTCCGCGCTGCGCGTGCTGGGGCTCTGAGGCCGCTCGCCGTCCACAGGCCCGCGCCGTGGCGCCACCGTCCACAGGGACGCCGTCGACCCTGGCCGCGACCCGCCGCCCCTGGTGTCGTGGACCCATGACGAGCGAGGCGACGACGTGGTCGGCACCGGGTGAGCAGCACCCGGTGGCCCGCGTCCTCGCGCGCCTCGACACCGCGGTCGGCGAGGCGCTGGAGGTGCCGCTTCTGGGTCTGGACGAGGCGCGCGCGGCCGAGGCGCTCGCCGCCGTGACGGCGGTGGAGTCGCGGCTGGTCGCGCTGCGTGCGCGGCTGACCTCGCAGGCGGAGGCGGTCGGCGTCGGCGCGGGCACCGGCACCCGGGACGCGGGGGCCTGGCTGGCCCACCGGTCCCGGTTGTCGTCGGCCGAGGCCCGCCGTCGGTCGCGGTTCGCGCAGCGGCTCGTCCGCTGGCAGGCCGTGGCGGCGGCTCTGGCCGAGGGGGAGGTCAACGCCGAGCAGGCCCAGGCGATCACCACGGCCCTCGACGACCTCCCGGACTCGCTCGACCCCGTGCTCCTCGACCGCGCCGAGACCCACCTGCTCGCCGAGGCCCGCGACTTCGGGCCGCGAGAGCTGCGGGTCCTCGGGGAGAGGCTGCTCCACGTCGTCTCCCCCGAGGCGGCCGACGCCCACGACGCCCGGGTGCTCAGCGCGCAGGAGCGCGACGCCTGGGAACGTGCCGACCTGTGGATGAGCGACGACGGCCACGGGGCCACCTGGGGCCGGTTCCGCATCCCGACCGCCTCGGCCGCGGTGCTGCGCACCGCCCTCCACGCGCTGGCCGCGCCCGCGCGAGGAGCGGACCCGGAGGGTTCCGCCGACCCGAGCCCTCCCGGTCGGTCCCGGCCCTACCGCTTCCGCATGGGGCAGGCCTTCTGCGAGCTGCTCGACCGCATCCCGGTCGACGCCCTGCCCGACACCGGCGGCGCCAACGCCACGATCGTGGTCTCGATGACCCTCGACCAGCTGCGCGCCGAGCCGCGTGAGCGGGCAGGCGACCACGGGGCGGGCGCCGTCGCGTCCCTGGACACCGGCGACCGGCTCTCCGTGGCCGACGCACGACGGCGGGCCTGCGAGGCGGGTCTGGTGCCCGCGGTCCTGGGTGGCGCCGGACAGGTCCTCGACCTCGGCCGACGACGCCGGCTGTTCACCCGGTCGCAGCGGCTGGTGCTCCAGAGGCGTGACCGCGAGTGCACCGCGGACGGCTGCGACGCGCCCGCCGGCTTCTGCCACGCCCACCACGACGAGCCCTGGTCACGCGGAGGCCCGACCGACCTGGCCAACGCCCGACTGCTGTGCGGGCACCACCACCGGCGCATCCACGACCCGGCCTACCGGGCGGAGATCACCCCCGACAACCAGGTCCGGTTCCACCGGCGGACGTAGACCGACCGGCGTTCCTGGTGGGCCGCCTGGCCGCCTGGCCGGTCAGGGGAGCAGGTGTGCGGGCGGGTCGTCGTCCGGGTCGTGGTGCTCCTCGAGCCAGGCGAGGAACCGCTGCGCCCGCACGGCCGCGTCGACGGCGAGGTCGAGCTCCGGCTCCTCGCCGCTCCCCTCACCGGCCCCCTCACCGGCCCCCTCGAGGGAGCGCTGGGCGGCGTCGAGCACCGGCCGCGCCTCGCGCACCCGGGCCAGCAGCCGCGCCCGCGGCAGGCCGCGCAGGTGCCACAGGAGCAGCGGGTCCGCCTCGAGCAGCCAGCCGACCTGCACCAGCACCGCCAGGGCGTGCTCGCAGGGGTCCACCCAGTGCCGGCAGGTGCACTCGCAGACGAGCTCACCGCCGTAGGGCAGCAGCTCGACCCCGGCCTCCTCGGCGTGCTCGACCAGGTCGTGCGGGAGGTCGCCGGCGAGCAGGGCGGTGGCTCGGGCGGGCTCGGCCAGCACGACCTCGACGAGGGCGGTGGCGTCCGCCTCGTCCAGCAGCGGGACGCTCACCACGACAGTGGCCAGCGCCTCGTCGGTCCCGACCGCAGCAGTGACCCGGCCCGGCTCCAGCCGGAGCCCGCCCACGCGTCCGGTGCGGGCGTGCCGGCGGCCGGCGGTCAGGTCGGGCTCGCCGTAGGCGGCCTCCTCGGCGGCACGGTCCCAGGCGCGGGCCCACCACTGCCGCAGCCGCGGCGCCTGCCGGCGGGGCGGTGAGGCCGCGTGGACGATCACGTCGCCCGCCTGGCTCACCGCAGGCTCACCAGGTCGCGCAGCTCGTCGTTGCTGAGCTCGGTCAACGCGGCCTCGCCGCCTCCGAGCACCGCGTCGGCGAGGGCGCGCTTGCGGGTGAGGAGCTCGGCGACCTTCTCCTCGACGGTGCCGCGGGTGACCATCCGGTGCACCTGCACGGGCTTGGTTTGGCCGATCCGGTAGGCGCGATCGGTGGCCTGCTCCTCGACGGCGGGGTTCCACCAGCGGTCGACGTGGACGACGTGGTCGGCGCGGGTCAGGTTCAGTCCGGTGCCGCCGGCCTTGAGGCTGAGCAGGAAGACGGGCACGCGGTCGGGTCCGTCGTCCTGGAACCGGCGCACCATCGCCTCGCGCTCCCTCACGGGCGTCCCGCCGTGCAGGAACTGGTGCGGCACCCCGGCGCGGGCCAGGTGCCCCTCGATGATCCGCGCCATGGCCACGTACTGGGTGAAGACCAGCACGGCGCCGTCCTCGGCCAGCACGGTGCCGAGCAGCTCGTCGAGCAGCTCGATCTTGGGCGAGCGGCCGCTGCTGCGCGTGCCGGTGCGCCGCAGGAACTGCGCCGGGTGGTTGCAGATCTGCTTGCAGCCGGTGAGCAGCGCCAGCACGAGGCCGCGGCGGGAGTCCTCGTCCGCCGCCTCGATCCGCTCCATCGTCTCGCGCACGAACGACTCGTAGAGCACCGCCTGCTCGCGGCTGAGGGAGAGCAGGTGGTCGGTCTCGGTCTTGGGTGGCAGCTCGGGGGCGATGCCGGGGTCGGACTTGCGGCGCCGCAGCAGGAAGGGGCGGACGAGGTCGGCGAACTGCGCGGCCTTCGTCGGCTCCTCGCCGGTCTCGATCGGGGCGGCCCACACCCGCCGGAAGGCCTGGCGGCTGCCGAGCAGGCCGGGCACCAGCCAGTCCAGGATCGACCACAGCTCGGTGAGGTCGTTCTCCACCGGCGTGCCGGTCAGCGCCACGCGCGCCTGGGCGCCGAGCGTGCGGAGCCCCCGGGCCGTGGCCGAGCGGGCGTTCTTCACGTGCTGCGCCTCGTCGGCCACCACCAGGCCCCACGGCACGGACCCCAGGGCGCCCCCGGTGGTCGGCTGCTCGGCGCCCGCGCCGACCACGGGCTCCTCAGCCGACTCGGCCGCCGGTTCCGCACCCGCACCCGCCGGGCGTCGGCGGGACGGGACGGTGTCGGTGCGCATGGTCCCGTAGGTGGTGAGCACGAAGCCGGGGTCGGCACCGGAGTCGGCGGCGCCGGAGTCGGCGTCGGAGTCGGCGTCGGGGCCGGCCATGTCGAGCAGGGTCGGCTCGCCCGGCGCCAGGCCGTCGAGCGAGCGCTGCGCACCGTGGAACCGGCGCACCGGCACCCCGGGCGCGAACCGACGGATCTCGGCCTCCCAGTTGCCGAGCAGCGAGGTCGGGCAGACGACGAGGGTCGGCGCGGGTGCGGTGCCGGCGGCCCGGGCCTGCTCGGCACGGTGCAGGTGCAGCGCGATGAGGGTGATGGTCTTGCCGAGGCCCATGTCGTCGGCGAGGCAGGCCCCCAGCCCCATCCCGGTGAGGTGGGAGAGCCACGTGAGCCCGGCGCGCTGGTAGTCGCGGAGGGTGGCCTCCAGCCCGGCCGGCTCCGCGACCGGCGCGGCATCGCCGACGGCGGCCAGCCGCTCGCGCACCTTGAGCAGGCTCGCGCCCAGCACCACGGAGGGGCCGGCGCCCCACTCGTCGTGGCCGGCGGTGCCCGGAGGGCCGGGGTCGCGCGCCTCGGCCTCGAGCTGGGCGGCCACGCCGTCGAGCACCAGCCCGTCCAGCAGGGCGGCGCCACCGGTGAGCGCGGCCGCGATCGCCTCCGGCGGCCGCACGGTGCGCACGAGCCGCTTGCGGGCCTTGCGGGCCACGGACGGGTCGACGACGGTCCACGCGCCCCGCAGGCGGACGACGGGCGAGGCCGCCCGGGCCAGCTCCTCCATCTCCTCCTCGGTCAGCGGGTCCTCGCCGAGCGCGACCTGCCAGGAGAAGGCGAAGACGGCGTCGGGGGTGAGCAGGCCGGTCTGCAGCGGGGCGTCCTTGGCCTCGCGCGGCTGCTTCTTCTCGTCCAGCACCAGCGAGGTGGACAGGTCCCGCCCCAACGACCGCGGCCACAGCACGTCCACGCCGCGCCCCGCCAGGGCGGCCACGCCGCTCTCCAGCAGGTCGGCGAGCTCGTCGGCCTCGAGCAGGATCTCGTCGGGGACCCGCTGGTCCAGCAGGCGCTCCAGCACCGGCCAGGCCTCGGCCGCGCCACGCAGCGCAGCCGCCGCGTGCACCCGCGCCCGGTCACCGAAGCCGTGCTCGGTCGGGTCGTCGACCCAGAGCGCGGCCGCGTCCACGAGGTGCAGGGGCTCGCGCTCCTCGGCCACCTGCGGCACGACGCGCACCGACCCGGCGCTCAGGTCCTCCTCGTCGGCCTCCACGCGCAGCGACAGCGTCACCAGCGTGGGCAGGACGCCGGCGTGGCGGTGTCGCGCGATCCGGTCGGCCAGCCGGCGGCGGAACCGGTCCTCGGCGGGTGGATCGTCGAAGCCCTCGGGCAACGTCGGCTGCCCGGGCTCCGGTGGCTCGGTGAGCAGTCGGCGGCGCGGTCGCGCGGTCGCGGGGCGGGCCGCCCCCCGGGCGCCCTGGCCCGGACGCGGCGCTCCCCGGGGCATCGCGTCGACGACGGCGTCGAGCACGGCCCGGACGACCGTCTCCGCCTCGTCCTCGTCCAGGGCGTCGTGGGCGCGGGCGGCGGCGAGCATGCGGACGCGGTCCTCGTCCGCGTCCTCCAGCGTGCCGACCTGCCAGGACGGCGCCTGGCCCTCCTCCGCCGGAGCCGGCTCGAACGTGCCGGCGGCGACGAGCCGCATGCCGAGCAGCGCCGCCCCGGAGAGTAGCCGGGTCGAGGGGTCCAGGTCGGTGCGGCCGTGGGCCTTGGTGAGGATCGGCAGGGCCGCGCGCATCGGGAGCGCGACCGTGCGTCGCTCGTCGGTGAACTCCACGACTGACTCCCGCGGCGGTCTCGCCGCGTGGAACGTCGCGGTGCCGGTGACGGGGACGAAGCTCACCCGGGCGACGCTATCCGGCGCCCCCGACAGCGGCACCCCCGGCGCAACAGGGGTGTCGATCGGCGGGGCTAGGTTGGGCCCATGACGCTCCTCGACACCCCGATCGCCCGCCTCGACGGCACCCCCGCCACGCTCGGCGACCTGACCGGCGGCAAGCCGGCACTGCTCGTCAACGTGGCCTCCAAGTGCGGCCTGACCCCGCAGTACGCCGGCCTCGAGGCGCTCGCGGAGGAGTACGAGGGCCGCTTCACCGTGGTCGGCCTGCCGTGCAACCAGTTCGGCGGCCAGGAGCCGGGCTCCTCGGAGGAGATCGCCGAGTTCTGCTCCGCCACCTACGGCGTCTCGTTCCCCATGAGCGAGAAGATCGAGGTCAACGGCGACGGCCGGCACGCGCTCTACGAGACGCTCGTGACCACGCCCGACGAGGGCGGCAACGCCGGCGACGTGCAGTGGAACTTCGAGAAGTTCGTGATCTCCGCGGACGGCGGCGTGCTCGCCCGGTTCTCCCCGCGGGTCGAGCCCTCGGACGAGCGGCTGCGCGGCCTCATCGCCGACCAGGTGGGCTGAACCAGCGGCCCGTACCGCCGGGGCCGACCCCAGGGCCTTTGTCCGGACGGGTCCGTGAACATGGGTGCATTCCGCTCCGCGCACGGCCCTGACGGCTGTCCACTGACCGGGTGCTCACGACACCTGCCTCCACGTTCGCCCGCGTCGTCCGCCTCGTCCTCGCGGCGGGGCTCGCCCTGGCGCTGACCCTGGTCGCCGCGCCCGCCTCGGCCGCCTTCAGCAACCAGGCCGCCTGGTGCAACAGCGCGTGGGTCGACACGGCGGTCTGGCTCGGCGGCTGCCCCAGCGGGCACAGCCTGGCGTCCTTCGACGACCCGGACGTGATCGCCTACTACGGCGCCCGGGGGTTCGACCGGAACTTCATGATCTGGGCGCCGAGCAGGTCGTTCAGCTCGACCGACATCGGGGGCCGCGAGTTCGCCGGCTGCGCGGAGGGCGTCGCGCACTCGGGCGGCCTGTGCAACGGCGCTCTCGACTGGGCGACCGTGGCGGAGGCCTGGGGCGGCAGCACTCCGGTGAAGTACTGGGGCAGCAACCCCGACACGATGGCCTTCATCGCGCTGATCTGCGGCAACATGAGCCGCAACGGGGCCGCCGGGCCGATCCCCACCGTCTACGGCTACAAGTACGAGGACGTCAACGGCAACGGCCGGCGTGACACCGGCGAGGGCGCGCTGGCGGGCGTGACGATCAAGCTCTGGTTCAAGGGCGTCGTCGTGGCCACGACCACCACCAACGCGAACGGGCGCTACGGGTTCTCCCTCGACACCCGCACGGTGCTCTCCGGCAGCGTCAAGCGCCTCACGGCGGGCACCTACAAGGTCACCGAGGCCGTGCCGGCCGGGTACCGACAGACCTCCAGCAACCCGGCCTCGTTCTCCGTGCCCTACGGCGCCGCGAACACCGCCTTCCACGGTGGGGACTTCGGGAACCAGAAGGTCGTGGACGTCAGCATCGCCAAGTCGACCAGCACGCCCGTCACGGTCTCCGGCACGGACGCGACGTGGACTCTCGACGTCACCAACGAGGGCGACTGGCCCGTCACCGACGTGACCGTGACCGACGACGTGCCCGCCGAGTTCGCCGCGATCTCGTCGGTGCCCACCGGCTGCGAGGTGACCGGGCTGCGGCTGACCTGCCGCGTGGAGGAGATCGCTCCGGGTCGCGCGGTCTCGTTCCGCTTCACCTCCCGCCTGGGCTCGTCCACCCCGGCCGACCTCTCGCTGGTCAACGCCGCCTGCGTCGAGGTGGCCGAGGTGGACGTCGACGCCGGGGACGACTGCGACACCGCGACCGTGAGCTCACGCACCGAGGCCGACGTCGGCGTCGCCAAGACCTCCGACCTGGAGTACCTCCGCGGCGGCGACCAGGTGACGTGGACCCTGACCGTGACCAACGCCGGCCCCTCCTGGGCCCGCTCCACCGTGGTGACCGACGTCGTGCCCGACGCCTTCGTCGTCGACCGGGTCGACGACCGGTGCGAGGTCGTGGCCGACGGCCGGACGCTCACCTGCGCCGTCGGCGACCTCGCCGACGGGGAGTCCGTCGACCTCGCGGTCACCGCCACCGTGCTCGGGTCGGCCCCCGGGGCGAGCGGCACGGACACCCACGAGCACCAGATGACGGTGGTGAAGAAGGAGGCGTCCTGGGACCTCGACGCCGGGGAGAGCGACACCTTCACCGCCCGCTGCGACGGCAGCGACGACGTCCTCACCGACGTCAGCTGGGGCGTCTCGTCCGTCGACCAGGGCACCGGCACGCCGGCCTCCGTGCGCTCCACCGCCGTCACGACCGCCGGGAGCAGCGGCTCGGTGAGCCTGACGAACGACGCCACGGGCCGCGCCCAGGGGCACCTCTGGCTGGTCTGCGCGAGTGCCGCGCTCGGGTCCACCGACGGTCACACGCACCGGCTCGAGACCGCCCCGGCCGTCACCACCACCGCCGACCTGCAGCCGGGTCGGTCCTCGGTCGTCGTGGACATGCCTCCGAACCACCTGCCTGTGGCCCCCACCTGGGCGCTGCGCTCGGGCTCCGCACGGCAGGTGGCCTCCGAGCTGCTCGGCTCGGCCGTGGCCGGCTACTCCTGGCGCCTGACGTTCGAGGCGTCGGAGGAGTCCTCGGTGACGGTGGGCGCGACGCCGCTGCACCTGCGGACCACCAGCACGCAGGTCGACGGCGTCGAGCACGAGCACACGCTGCGCTGGACGCACCCGACCACGACGGTCAGCGCCGGCCCCGGGTGGACCGAGCAGCAGGTGACCTGCGGCATCGGGGAGAAGGGCATCACCCCGACGTGGACGTCCGACAGCGGCGTGGCCGGCCCCAGCCCCGAGCCGGTGACCCGCCGCTTCCGCGTCTGGAACGACAGCCCCGCCGCCGCGACCGCCGAGGTCGGGGTCGTCTGCCTGGCCGTCGGCCCGGCCGTGCTGCCGCTCGAGCTGGTCACCAACACCGCCACCGCCGCCACGGCGACCACCGACCCCGACCCCAGCGACGACGCCGGGGCACGCACCACGGTGGTCACCCTGGGTCTCGACCTGCCCCAGCCGGCGGGCGCGATCGCCGCGGCCCGTCAGGTCGGGCGGCGGGTCGTCGTCCGTGCCTCCTGCGCGGAGGCCTGCGAGGCCGACGTGGTGGTGCGGGTCGCGGGCTCCGCGAACCTCGTGCGGCACTTCTCCACGGACCAGGCGCGGACCAGGCGCCTGGTCGTGCGGGTCCCGCGCGGGACGCGGGCGCGGCAGGTCGTGCTCAAGGTCGACGGGGACGTGGTGCGGCGGGCGGTCTCGCGGTCCTGACCCCCCCCGGGCCCGGCCGAGAGGCTCGTCAGCCGGAGAGGCCCAACGTCAGCGGGTGCACCGAGACCGCGCCGGCACGCAGGATCGCCCGCGCGGCCAGCGTGGAGGACCAGCCGGTGTCGACCAGGTCGTCCACGAGCAGCACCTTGGTGCCCTGGAGCGCCCCGGGCTCGCGCTCGACCAGGTCGCACCGGCGACCCACGGCGGCCACGCGCTGGGCGGAGTTGGCCCGGCCGGCGCCCGGCGGCACGTCGGGGTCGACGACGGCCCAGCGGCCGAGCACCGGGAAGCCGGACTGCCGGGAGAGGCCCTCGGCCAGGTCGGTGACGAGGGTGGGGCGGGTGACCGACTGCGCCATCACGATCGTGTCGACGTCGGGCCGCCAGTCGCGCAGGACCTCGAGCACGGCCTGCACCAGCGGCACCGGCACCGGGCCGTCCTCGGCGCCCTCGCGGAACAGCGCCCGCAGCGCCTGGCCGTGGCCGAGGTCGGTCAGCCGGGCGACGGCGCGGCCCTCTGCGGCCTGCTCCTTCACCTTGCCGCGGAGGTCGATGCCGATGCGGTCGAGGCCGGTCGGCCACATCTTGCGCGGCGACAGCGGCACGCCCGGCCGGTCGAGCCGCTCGCGGGCCGAGGCTACGGCCTCCTCCGAGACGTCCGTGGACAGCCCGAAGCCACCGCAGTTGTCGCAGCGTCCGCAGTCCCGCGCCTCCGGGTCGTCCAGCTGCGCGCGCAGGTAGCGCATGCGGCACTGGTCGGTGCGCAGGTACTCCAGCATCGCCGCCTGCTCGCGCTCGCGGGCCTCGCGCACCCGGTCGTAGCGGGCGCGGTCGTAGACCCAGTCCTGCCCGGTGGACTCCCAGCCCCCTCGGACGCGGCGCACCGCCCCGTCCACGTCGAGGACCTTCAGCATCGTCTCGAGCCGCGTCCGGTTGAGCTCGACCCGCGTCTCCAGGGCCGCGGTGCTCATCGGGCGGCCCTCCTCGGCCAGCACCTCGAGCGTCTCGCGCACCTGCTCCTCGCGGGGGAAGGCGAGGGAGGCGAAGTAGGCCCAGATGTCGCGGTCCTCCGGCGCGGGCAGCAGGACGACGGTGGCCGACTCGCTCCGCGCGTCCAGCCCGCGGCCGGCACGACCGACCTGCTGGTAGTAGGCGACGGGCGAGCTGGGGGCGCCGAGGTTCACCACGAAGCCGAGGCTGGCGTCGAAGCCCATGCCCAGCGCGCTGGTGGCCACGAGCGCCTTGACCCGCCCGGCGGCCAGGTCGGCCTCGAGCGCCTGGCGCTCGGTGGCCTCGGTCTGGCCCGAGTAGGCGGCCACGTCGTGCCCGCGCGAGCGCAGGTAGTCGGCCACCTCCTGGGTCGCCGACACGGTCAGGCAGTAGACGATGCCGGAGCCGGGCTGCTCGTCGAGGTGGTCGGCCAGCCAGGCCAGCCGCTGGTCGGGGGTCTTCAGGTGCACGACCCCGAGCCGCAGCGACTCCCGGTCCAGGGAGCCGCGCAGCACCAGCACCTCGCCGGCACGCACCGAGCCGAGCTGCTGCTCCACGTCCGCGGTCACGCGCTCGTTGGCGGTGGCGGTGGTGGCGAGGACCGGGATGCCGTCGGGCAGGTCGCCCAGCAGGGTGCGGATGCGGCGGTAGTCGGGGCGGAAGTCGTGGCCCCAGTCGGAGATGCAGTGCGCCTCGTCCACCACCAGGAGGCCGCAGGTCGCGGCCAGGCGCGGGAGCACCTCGTCGCGGAAGCCCGGGTTGTTGAGCCGCTCGGGGCTGACCAGCAGGACGTCGACCTCGCCGCCGCGGATCTGCTCGTGGATCGGTTCCCAGTCCCCCGCGTTGGTGGAGTTGATCGTCACCGCTCGGATGCCGGCCCGCGTGGCCGCCTCGATCTGGTTGCGCATCAGCGCGAGCAGGGGGCTGACGATCACGGTCGGCCCGGCGCCCGCCTCGCGGCGCAGCAGCGTGGCCACGAAGTAGACCGCCGACTTGCCCCACCCGGTGCGCTGGACGACCAAGGCGCGGCGGTGGTCGACGGCGAGCGCCTCGATCGCCGTCCACTGGTCCTCGCGCAGGGTGGCCTCGTCCTTGCCGACGAGGGCGCGCAGGTGCTCCTCGGCGCGGGCGCGGACGGCCGCCCGCTCGGCATCGGGGTGCGCGGAGGCGGGCTCGGGCTGGGCGGAGTCGGGCTGGGCGGAGTCGGGCTGGGCGGAGTCGGGGACGGGAGCATCGGTGGGGACCACGCCCCGATGTCTACCAGCGCACGCCGACGCCGCGGCAGCCGCGGCACCGGGCCTGGGGACGAAGCCGCCGGGACGCGATCCTGTGGACGTCAGGTGGCCTTCACAGCCGACGCTTCGGTGCCCCTCAGCACCTCACCAGCCGGCAGGCGCACCGTCAGGGTCGTGACCGTCCAGCCGTTCTCCCTCCCTCGTCCGCGCTCGACGCGCCGGCTGGTCCACCGAGCCCGAACCTCGCTCACCCCCCTGCTGAGAAGCGGGACGTCCCGGGTGTCGAGGTCGGTGGCCACCGGGCTGGCGCAGCCCGCGGTGCGGCTGGCGGTCGCCCCCCTCGTCCTGGTGCCCTTCGTGCCCTGGCTGGCCGGCCTGCCCGGCCCCACGGCCCTGCTGGACGCCGGGTCCCTGCCCGTCTCCCTGTGGTGGGCCGCCGTCGCGGCCGCCGTGGTGGTCTCGGTGCAGGCGTTCGTCTCCGACCTGCTCGACCTGCGCGCCGACCGCACCCTGGCGGCCCCCGGCGCGACCGGCCGGATGGTCCGCATCGGTCTGCTCACCACGCCCTGGGGCTACCTGGGCGCGCGGGCGCACGCCACCGGCGAGATCGGGCCGGTGGTCCTGGCCAGCGTGGTCGCCCTGGGCGGCACGGTGCTCCTGGGCGCCGCCCTCATGCTGGCCTGAGTGCTGGCCCGACGCCCCAGGCGCGGTCAGGAGTCAGCGCGGCTCCGACGGCACCACGCCGCCGATGGAGGTGCCCTCGCCGGGCGCGCTGGCCACGCCCCACCGGCCGCCGATCGCGACGATGCGGGCCTCCATGCCGGCCAGCCCGCCACCGCTGCGGGTCGCCTCGTCCACGTGGAACCCGACGCCGTCGTCCCGGACGCGGAACGCCGGCCCCGCCTCGTCCCAGACCTCGATGCGGACCTCCGTGGCCCGGGCGTGCTTGGTGGCGTTCTGGAGCGCCTCGAGGACGCAGAAGTACACCGCGGCCTCGACGTTCTCGGGGTAGCGCGGCACGTCGCCGCCGTCGACGCCGCACGGCACCGGCACCTGGAGCGCCGCGGCCCGCAGCGCGGGCACGAGCCCGCGCTCGGTGAGGACGGCGGGGTAGATGCCGCGCGCCAGCTCCCGCAGCTCGCGCACGGCGGCGATGTTCTCCTCGACGGCCTCGTCCAGCGAGCGCAGCACGGCGTCGCAGTCGCCGGCCTCGACGAGCGTGCGCATGCCGCCCAGCCGCAGGCTGAGCCCCACCAGCCGCTGCTGGGCGCCGTCGTGCAGGTCGCGCTCGAGCGTGCGCCGGGCCGCGTCGGCGGCGCGCACCACCTGCTCGCGGGAGGCCCGCAGCTCGGCGGACTGCGCCTCCAGCCGCCGGTAGGTGTCGAGCACGACCCAGGCGATGACCCCGACCACCATCGGCGTGAAGACCACCAGCGAGACCACGGGCCCCACGGACGACGGGACCGGCGAGGCCGCCCGCCGCCACTCGCCCAGCCCGGAGACCACCGCGACCCCGGCGAGCACGACGGCCGTGGTCACCACCAGGAGCCGCCGGTCCAGGAGCGGCATGGTGACCATCAGCGGCACCAGCAGCGCCAGCACCGCCAGCGGCGCCAGGAACGGCGTCACCCAGACCGCGCCGAGGGAGAAGAGCAGGGTCGAGGCGAGCACCGAGGCGCCGGCGGCCCGACCCCCGTGGCGCTGCACCCACGGCGCGCTGCCGAGCAGCACCAGGAGCGCCAGCGACATGACCAGCAGGTCCTGGGCGATCGTCACGAACCGGGCGCCGGCCAGGTAGGCCACGGCCAGCGCCACGGTGGCGCTGGTCAGGGCGAACGCGTTGACCCACCAGTACTGGCGGGCGCGGGCCTCGGCCTCCGGCGACGCCACGGCGGGCAGCGGCGGGCGGACGCCGGATCGCCGGCGGACCGGGTCGAGCAGGCTCACCGGGGGCGACCCGGCGGTGCGGTCTCGCCGATCTCGCTGAGGTAGACGATCGCGGCGGCGACCCGACGGTGGGTCTGGGAGTCCTGCGGCAGCTCCAGCTTGTTGAGCACCGAGCTGACGTGCTTCTCCACGGCCCGGTCGGTCACCACCAGCTGCTCGGCGATGGCCTGGTTGGTGTAGCCGGTGGCCACGAGGCCCAGCACCTCCAGCTCGCGTGGGGTCAGTCGCGCCAGGGGCGAGTCGGGGCGCCGTCGTCCGGCCTCCACGAGCATCTCGACCACGGTCTCGTCGACCACCGAGCCGCCGCGCGCGACGGCGCGCAGGCTGTCGACGAGCTGGCGGGCCCGGCCGACCCGCTCCTTGAGCAGGTAGCCGCGGCCCTGGGAGCCCTCGGCGATGAGGTCCAGCGCGTACTGGGCGTCGGCGTACTGGGTGAGCACCAGGACGCCCAGGCCGGGGCGGGTGCGCCGCAGCTCGCGGGCGGCCCGGATGCCTTCGTCGCCGTGGTCGGGCGGCATCCGCACGTCGGTGAGCACCACGTCGGGGTCGTGCTCCTCCACGGCGCGCAGCAGGCCCGGGAGGTCGGTGGCCACGCCGACCACCTCGACGTCGGGGAAGCCCGAGAGCAGGGTCAGGACGCCGGCCCGGATGAGCTCCCCGTCCTCGGCCAGCACCACGCGCATCACGTCGTCCACGCCGCCGAGGGTAGGGCCCGGCAGGGCCGCGGCACTGGACTGGTCCAGAGGGTCGGGCCACCCGGAACGACGCGCGCGGCGCCCCGGGTGACAGGCGTCGGCAGATTCTTTGCCGCAGGAGTGGTGTCAGCACGACCGACGCCTGCGCGACCCCTCGGCCAGAGTGAGGGCCGAGCCTTGATCACACTCGTGCTCGGCGGCGGGCGTCTTGCGGGCGTCCGCCACAGCTCTTTTTCGGGGCTCCCCCGCGGGTTCGTGAGCCTGCCGTCAGCGGCGGCGGAACCGCCCGGTGGCCCGGTCCAGCACGGGGACGACGGCGTCGCGGTCGACCTGCGCGGCGAGGTCCACGTCGCGACCGAACCCGCGCGCCACCAGCTCCCCGCCGGAGGCACAGCCGTGCAGCAGCGCGGCGGCGTGGCCGGCGTGGTCGGCGCGACCGCCCAGCGCGACCCAGGTGGCGCGGGCCGAGAGAGCCTCCGGCGAGAACCGGCCGGTGCCCAGCTCGGCGGCCACGGCGGCCAGCACCGCGCCCGCGCCCCACAGGTCCTCCTCGGCGGGGCGCAGCGACCCGTCGGGCCACTGCTCGCCCGCGGCCACCAGCGTGACCTCGCGGCCGCCCAGGACCTCGGGCACCAGCGCGTCGGCCACGGCCCGCGCGGTGCGCAGGGACGCCGCCCAGACCTGCACGCCCGCCTCGGCGAGCCGGGTGGCGATCGTGGACCCGTTGGGGCTGGGCAGGAGCAGGCGGGCCGGGAGGTCGCCGGCGGCAGCGGCGTCGGCCACGGACGCCGGGGAGAGGCTGACCCCGCCGGCGGCCGACTCCGAGCGGCCCACGGCCGGCACCGCCTGGTGCTCGCGGGCCAGGTCGGCGGCGCGCTCGTCGCGCCACGGGCACGGCACGACCTCGGTGCCGCCCGCGACCGCGAGCCCCACCGAGGTGGTGAAGGACAGGACGTCGACGACCACCGCGAGGCCGTCGTCCCCGCCCTGCTGCCGGCCCTGCTCCTGCCGGCCCTGCTCCTGCCGGCCCCGGCGTGCGGTGCAGGCCAGCGCACCGGACAGCCCCCAGGCCAGGCGCACCTGCGAGGCCGCCTGGCCGTGGGCGTGCTGCACCGACGTCATCGTGCTCACCAGATCCGGACGCGGTCCTCCGGGTCCAGCCACAGCCCGTCGCCGGGCTGGGTGCCGAACACCTCGTGGAACTCGGCCAGGTTGCGCACGATGTTCGCGCGGAACTCCGGCGGGCTGTGCGGGTCGATGGTGAGGTACTGCTGCTCCTGCTCCGTGCGCCGCTTCGTGCGCCACACGTAGGCCCAGTTGGAGAACAGCGTGCGCCGCTCCTCGAGGCTCGCCTGCCCGCCCGAGGCGATCATGAACGCCCGGTGCGCGATGGTGAGGCCACCCAGGTCGCCGATGTTCTCGCCCACGGTGAGCGAGCCGTTGACGTGCTCGCCGGGCAGGTTGCGCGGCTCGAAGCCGTCGTACTGCGCGACCAGCTTCTTCGACTTCTCCTCGAAGGCGGCCTTGTCGTCGGCGGTCCACCAGTCGTTGAGGTTGCCGGCGCCGTCGTACTGGGCGCCCTGGTCGTCGAAGCCGTGACCGATCTCGTGGCCGATGACCGCGCCGATGCCGCCGTAGTTCTCCGCCATCAGCGCCTCGGGCGAGAAGAACGGCTTCTGCAGGATGCCGGCGGGGAAGCAGATCTCGTTGGTGCCCGGGTTGTAGTAGGCGTTGACGGTCTGCGGGAGCATGAACCACTCGTCGCGGTCGACCGGCGCGCCGATCTTGCCGAGCTGGCGGTCGGTCTCGAACGCCGAGGACGCGGCGGCGTTGCCGATCAGGTCGTCCTTGCGGACGCTGAGCCCCGAGTAGTCGCGGAACGTCTCCGGGTAGCCGATCTTCGGCCGGAAGGTCTCGAGCTTGGCGTAGGCCCGCTGCTTGGTCTCCTCCGTCATCCAGTCCAGCTCGGAGATGGACTGGCGGTAGGCGGCCAGCAGGTTCGCGACCAGGTCGTCCATGAGGGCCTTGGACGTCGGCGGGAAGTGCCGGGAGACGTACTCGCGGCCCACGGCCTCGCCCAGCGCCCGCTCGACCAGCGCGACGCCGCGCTTCCAGCGGGCCCGCAGCTCGGGCGTGCCCGAGAGGGTGCGGCCGTAGAAGTCGAAGTTCGTCTCGACCAGGTCGTCGGTCAGGTACGGCGCGGCGTGCCGGATGACGTGGCTGGCCAGCCAGGCCTGCCAGTCGGCCAGCGGGACCTCGGTCAGCACCGTCGAGAGGTGCTCGAAGAACGACGGCTGGCGCACGCACGCCTCGCCCATCACCTCGGCTGCCGTGCGGTGCGAGCCGGACAGGTTGGTCACGTAGACCTCCCAGTCGAACCCGGGGCACAGCGCCTTCACCTCGTCCAGGGAGCGCAGGTTGTAGGTCTTCTGGACGTCGCGGGTGGCCGCGCGCTCCCAGTGCCCGGCCGCGATGCGGGTGTCGACGGCGAGGACCGTGGCGGCCTTGCCGGCCGCGTCGGGCACGCCGCCCTGCTCGAGCAGGCGGGTCAGGTAGGCGACGTACTTCTCGCGGGTCTCGGCGAACTTGTCGTCGCGGTAGTAGGACTCGTCGGGCAGGCCGAGGCCGCCCTGGCCCAGGTGGAAGAGGTAGCGGTCGGAGTTGCGGTCGTCGGTGTCGATGTAGGAGCCGAAGAGGCCGTGGCCGCCGATCCGCTCGAACTCGCCCAGGAACGCGGCCAGGTCGCGGACGTCGCGCAGGCCGTCGACCGCCGCGAGCAGCGGCTGCACCGGCTCGAGGCCGCGTGCCGCGATCGCGTCGGTGTCCATGAAGGAGGCGAAGAGGTCGCCGATCTTGCGGGCCTCGTCACTCATCGTCGCCGGGTCCGCGGCGGCCAGGTCGGTGATGATCTCCCGGACCTGGGACTCGGCCGCGTCGGCCAGCTGCACGAAGGGGCCCCAGCTGGACCGGTCCGAGGGGATCTCCACCTCGTCCAGCCAGCGGCCGTTGACGTGGCCGAACAGGTCGTCGACCGGTCGGATGGCGAGGTCCATGCCCTCGCGGGCGTCGTCGAGGATGCTCACGCTTGCACAGTACCTATCGTCGCCTCCGGCGACATGTCGCCGGGCTTGTACCCCTGTTCTTCACTCCTCGACTCGGCCCGGGCGCTCGCTGCGCTCACGGCCCGCACGCTCGTCTCGTCCCTGCAGAACAGGCGTCGCCCGACGACGCTTCACGTGTCCGGAGTGCACGATCCCCAGAGGCACAGGGGATGTGCCTCTGGGGACTCGGTCTGCTGGGTCACATGACCCGTTCTCGGGCGCCCTTGATCTGCAGGGAGCATGACGAGGTGCGGGCCGTGAGCCTGCGAACGCCCGTGCCGAGTGCTGCGACCGAAGAGCAAGGGTTACGAGCCCGAGAACATGTCGCCGGAGGCGACCAGATCACACCGCGTCGTCCAGGGCGGCCCGCACGCTCATGACGACGGCCTCGGGGTCGAGGCCGTCGCGGGCGGCGAGCTCGGCGACGAGGCGGCGCACGACGAGCAGCATGCCGCCCATCAGCGGGGAGATGTCGAGCTCGAGCTCCTCGGTCTCCTCGTCCAGCAGCAGCTCGATGGCCTCGATCTCGAGGAGGTGGGAGAAGACGAGGTCCATGGTGTCGGCCTCGTCGCCACCGCCGACGCCGTCGGAGGCGACGACCCCGTCGAGGATGATGTGGCCGGCGCGGCGCACGCGCTCCTCGTCGCTCATCTCGGGCGCGTCGTGCCCGTGGTCACCGTGGTCGTGGTCGTGCCCGTGGTCCTCGTGGTGGCTCATGCGCCCATCCTGCCGGACCTGCCGCCGGCCGGGCCGCTGCGCGAGGATGACGGCGTGCCCACCCCCGCCCCCGTGCTCGTCTACGACGCCGACTGCGCCTTCTGCACCCGGTGCGCGCAGTGGCTGGCGGCGCGGGCGACGTGCCGGGTGGAGCCGTGGCAGTCGCTCGACCTGGCGGCCGTGGGGCTGACGCCCGAGCAGGTGCGGACGGCGGCGTGGTGGCTGCCCGGCGGCACAGGCACCGACACGGGCACCGACGCCGGCGCCCCGCGGGGCGGTGCGCGGGCGGTGGCCGCCTCCCTGCGGGCCTGCCGAGGCACGACCCTCTCCGCGGCCTACCGCGCCGCCGGCGTCCTGGTGGACCTCCCGCCGGTGCGGCCGCTCGCGGCGCTGGTCTACCGCTGGGTGGCGGCGAACCGGTACCGGCTGCCGGGCGGCACGGCCGCCTGCCGGCTGGAGGACTGAGCGCCCTCACCGGGCCTGGTCTCGCGACAGGACCTCGTCCTTCCTCGACCGACGGCCGGGCCGCTGCTCAGCCGGGGTTGACCACCCGGTTCATCTCGAAGTGCATGGGGTCTGTGAAGGCCCAGTCCCCACCCCACGTGAAGCCCCACTTCTCGAAGACGGCGACGACGGTGCGGTCCATCTCGCCGACCGTGCCGCGCTGGTTACCAGGCACGTTGAGGTCCAGCGCGAGGCCGAAGGAGTGGTTGGACAGCGACGTCGTGCCGGCGATGAACCGCGGGTAGTAGCAGCCGGCGTACTCGCCGGGGTGGATCTCGGAGGCCAGCCCCAGGTCGACGATCTCGGTCAGGGCTGCCCGCAGCTGGGGGAAGATCGCGTTGTTGCAGGTCACCGACCCGAGGATCGGCACGGTCTCGGTGCTGATGTGGGCCGCGACCCAGGCCGGGTCGGGGGCGATGCGTCCGCCGCCGAGCACGGTGTAGGTGAACCGGCCGACCGCCTCGCCGACGGTGCCGACGACGACGGCGGTCTGTGCGGCGCCGACGGGCAGGTCGGGGCCGAGGATCTCCACGGCGGCGTCCGACCCGGCGGCCCGGGTCACGGCGCGGCGCACCGACTGCGGGGAGGTGCGCGGCGCGACGGCCACGAGCAGCGCGTTGCCCCGGGTCATCTCGAGGTCGTCGACCCAGGCCTCGTTGACGACGGCGTCGACCCCGGCCACCTGCGGGGCGTACGCGCCGACGTGGACCCGCGGGCTGTCCGCGCGGTTGCCCAGCCGCAGCCAGCCCTCCTCGTCGGCGGGCAGCCGGCGGCGCAGGGAGGGGCGCACCGCGATCTCACCGCCGGCCACCCGGTTCCACACGACCTGGCTCTGCGCGGACGCGGCGGGGGTGAAGCGGCGGTAGCGGGCCGGGTCGACGGCCAGCAGGTCGAGCGTGCGGTCCTCGACGAGGGCCTGGGCCCGGGAGACCCGCTCGACCAGGCGGACGCCGGGCACCGCCCGCACCCGGGCCACGGCCACGGCGTCGAGCGGCTGGGAGGTGGTGACGAGGAGGTCCGCGGCGACGAGCGCGGCCTCCAGCGGCGCGGGTCGGTCCACGGCGTGCTCGGGGTCGGCCGCCCAGGCGCCCAGCGTCTCCCCGGGGCTCGTCGCGGCACCGGAGGAGCCGGACGAGCCGGACGAGGGTGAGGAGGGGGAGGCCGGTCCCGCGGTGGCCGCGGACGAGTCGTCGGCCGGCGCGCCGGCGCTGCCGTCGTCCGCGCCCCCGCAGGCGACCAGGACGGGGCCGGCGACCAGGCAGCCGACGAGGACCAGGCGCGCGAGCAGACCACCGGGGCGGGGGGCGCCGCGGCGGTGACGGCGGTGGGGGGAGCGCGCGTGGGCCATGGTGCTGACGATGGTAGGCGGCTCGGCGCACGAGTGTGGCCACCGTCACTCACCCCCGCGCATGACGCTCCTGAGGATCACCTGAATAGGCTGGGCCCGTGGCTCGCCCCCGTTCTGCCTCCGCCCGGCTCGTCGAGCACGTCCAGAAGCTGGGTGAGCAGCACCCGCCGATCGACCTCGCCAGCGTCGACTTCGCCGTGAAGGACCCGCGGCTGCTCAACGAGCGGTTCGGCCACGTCCTCGACTTCATGGCCCGCGTCGAGCTCGAGGTGGACCGCAACGTCCTCGAGCTGCTGACGCTGCTGCCGGACCCGCCCGAGGTCGACGTGTTCTTCTACCGCGACGTGTGGCAGCCGCAGGAGATCCAGCACGGCCGCATCCTCGACGAGCTCCAGGTGCGCCTGGGCCGCGACAACGCGGTGACCGACCTGGAGAACGTCGGGTTCAAGCTCAAGCTGCTCGGCGCGCTCTCCCACCTCGGCGCGTTCCAGGACGTCAGCCGGATGCTCTACTACCTGACCGGCATGGCCACGGAGCGCTCGGCGGTGCTGGCCTACAACATCCTCCACGACGGCATCGTGGAGATGGGCGAGGGCGCGATCGCGGAGACGGTCATCGTGCCGATCAAGCGGCAGGAGCCCGGTCACTACGCCTTCTACCAGCTCTCCGCCCGCAACCTGTGGGCCGAGCTGGCGCCGTGGCAGAAGTGGCTCGTGCGCAAGCTGCGGTCGTTCTCGTTCTCCCCCGTGGGCGTCAACAACCCCGAGCAGCTGGCCGACTTCGGCGACGTGATGGCCACCCTCGGCGTGAGCGAGGACGTGCAGTTCGTCGCCCAGATCGCCCGCGTGGAGACCGAGCTGCTGTGGGCGCGCGAGCACGGCCTGCCCGTGCCCGACTACATCGTGCAGGCGTTCGCCGGCGCGGTCACGGCCGCGCGGGAGCGCGCCGCGGCCTGAGGTCGCCCGTCAGACGTCGCCCGTCAGAGGTGCCGCGCCAGCCCGGGGTCGCGGGCGTCGCGCGCCGCCTGGGCGATCATCTCGGCGAACTTGTCGGCGCCGCCCGTGCAGCGGAACTGCACCAGGTGCCCCTCGGTGCGCACCCCGATCGTCTTCGTCACCAGCCCCGGGCCGATCTCGACACCGGTCACGTCGACGGTCTCGAGCTTGAGCATCCCCTTGCTCGTGGCCGCCCGGCTGGGGAGGAAGGTGAGGTGGAGGTGCGACAGCATCAGCCGCCCGTTGACCCAGGAGCCCGCCCACTGCTCCTGGAACGTGTTCAGCGCAGCGTCGGAGCCGCTGCCGCCGCGCCCGGTGCTCTCCACGAGCAGCGAGCCGACCTTCGAACCCATCGTGGCGTAGGACATGTCTCGCAGTGTCCTCGGCCAGGCTGTCAGAGGGGAAGGACAGTGCCGTGAGACGCGTCCGTCCGACTTGCCCGCCCACCGCACGGTCCCCGAGAGTGGCCGGATGACCAGCAGCCACGCGTTCGGCATCGACTTCGGCGGCACCGGCATCAAGGGCGCCCCCGTGGACCTCGAGTCCGGCGACTTCGCCGAGGAGCGGGTGCGGGTGAGGACCCCGCAGCCGGCCACGCCCCAGGCCGTCGCCGCGGTCTTCCGCGACCTCGTCGCGTCCTTCCCCGACAACGACGGCCCGATCGGCGTCACGGTGCCCGGCGTCGTTCGGCACGGCGTCGTCGGCTCCGCCGCCAACATCCACGACTCGTGGATCGGCACCGACGCCGACCGCCTCTTCTCCGAGGCCACGGGTCGCACGGTGCACGCCGTCAACGACGCGGACGCGGCGGGGCTGGCCGAGGTCCGCTGGGGCGCCGCGGCCGGACGCACCGGCCTGGTCATCGTGACGACCCTCGGCACCGGCATCGGCTCCGCCCTCGTGCAGGACGGCGTGCTGGTGCCGAACTCCGAGCTGGGCCACCTGGAGATCGACGGCGAGGACGCCGAGTCCCGGGCCTCCAACCGGGCCCGCGAGGCCGAGGACCTCTCCATGGAGAAGTGGGCCAAGCGCCTGACCCGGTACTACCGGACCCTGGAGATGCTGTTCTCCCCCGACCTGTTCGTGGTCGGCGGCGGCATCAGCAAGCGGCACGCGGAGTTCCTGCCGCTGCTCGACCTCGACACCGAGATCGTGCCCGCCCAGCTGCGCAACAAGGCCGGCGTCGTGGGCGCCGCGCTCTACGCGACGACCTGACGCCCAGCGGTGGTCGAGGTGCGACGAGCCCCGGCGAGGAGCCTCGAGACCGCCGCACCCGACGCCGGCCTCAGTCGCGCTCGCGGCCGCTGATCGCGTCCGCGACGGCCTCGGTGACCTCGGTGTTGAAGACGCTGGGGATGATGAAGCTGGCGTTGAGCTCGTGGTCGCCCACGGTCAGCGCGATGGCCTCGGCGGCCTTGAGCAGCATCTCGGTGGTGACGTCGGAGGCGCGGGCGTCGAGCAGGCCGCGGAAGACGCCCGGGAACGCCAGCACGTTGTTGATCTGGTTCGGGTAGTCCGAGCGGCCCGAGGCGACGACGGCGGCGTGGCGGCCGGCGACGGCCGGGTCGATCTCCGGGTCCGGGTTCGCCAGCGCGAAGACCACGGCATCGTCCGCCATGGTCGGGATCCACTCCTCCTTGAGGATGTTGGGGGCCGAGACGCCGATGAAGACGTCGGCGCCCTTGAGCGCGTCCTCCAGGGTGCCGCGGACGTTGCGCGGGTTGGTGCGCGTGGCCAGCTCGGCGTGGGAGCCGGTGAGGGTGTCGTCGTCCGAGGACAGGCAGCCGACCTTGTCGACCATCACGATGTCGGGCACGCCGGCGGCGAGCAGCAGGTTGCAGATCGCGGTGCCGGCGGCGCCGGCGCCGTTGAGGGCGATCCTGACCTCGCCGATCTCCTTGCCGACCACGCGCAGGGCGTTGGTGAGGGCGGCGAGGACGACGATGGCGGTGCCGTGCTGGTCGTCGTGGAAGACGGGGATGTCGAGGGACTCGCGCAGCCGCGCCTCGATCTCGAAGCAGCGGGGGGCGGCGATGTCCTCGAGGTTGATGCCGCCGAAGCCGGGGGCGATCATCTCGACGGCGCGGACGATCTCGTCGGTGTCCTGGGTGTCCAGGCAGATCGGCCAGGCGTCGATGTTGGCGAACCGCTTGAACAGGGCCGCCTTGCCCTCCATCACCGGCAGCGCGGCGCCGGGGCCGATGTTGCCCAGGCCGAGCACGGCGGAGCCGTCGGTGACCACGGCGACGGAGTTGCCCTTGATGGTCAGCCGCGGGATGTCCTCGGGCTTCTCGGCCAGCGCCCGGGAGACCCGGCCGACGCCGGGGGTGTAGGCCATCGACAGGTCGTCGCGGTTGCGCAGCGGGACCTTGGAGGAGACCTCGATCTTGCCGCCGATGTGCAGCAGGAACGTGCGGTCGGAGACCCGGTAGACCTCGACGCCCTCGACGGTCTCGGCCACGCCGGGCAGGGACGCGGCGTGCTCGGCGTCGCCCGCGGAGCAGGTGACGTCGACCGTCAGCTTCTCGTGCGTCGACTCGGTGACGTCGATCGCGGTGACGATGCCGCCGGCGTGGCCGATGGCGGTGGCCACGGCCCCGATCACGCCCGGGTTCGCCGGGGTGTGGAGACGCATGGTGATCGAGTAGGAGGACGCGGTGGCTGCGGAGGTCGGCACCGGGTCACATTCCACCTGCCGCCCGGTTACGGGCAAGTCCGTCGGGACCGCAACGACCGCAAGTGACGCACCGCACAGTCGTGGATCGTTCCAGGCGGGGCTCAGACCTCCTGGGCGTCCAGCCGGCGCAGCAGGTTCTCGGAGAACCGGTCGCCCATCTGGTTGATCACCTGCTTCATGGTGGTGCGCACCACCGGGCCGGAGAGCTTCGGCAGCGGCAGGTCGAGGGTGATCTCGAGGCTGGTGGACAGCCGGGTGCCGCCGTCCGCCTCGGCCAGGTCGTACCAGCCCTCGACCGACGAGCGCTCCGTCGTGCCCTCCGGCGGGTCGTGGCGGAACTCGATGCGGCTGGGCTCGTCGTAGGTCATCGCCTCGGTGAAGGCGGGCGAGACGTTCATGCCGGCCACCTCCAGCCCGGCCAGCTGCCAGCGCCAGTGGTCGCCGTCGGCGGTGATCCGCGAGACGAAGGGGGTCAGCTCGGCGACGGCGTCGGGGTCGCTGAGCACGGCCCAGACCTCGGCGCGGGTGGCGGTGATGACGGCGGTGGCCTCGGTGGAGGCGGAGAAGCGGGTCACGGGGTACCTCCGGCGGGGGCGGCGAGCGCGGCCTCCACGTCGGCGCGGATGCTCTCGGGGGTCGTCTTCGGGGAGTAGCGGCGCAGCACCGCACCGTCGCGGCCGACGAGGAACTTGGTGAAGTTCCAGTTGATCCGGCCGCCGAGCAGCCCCTTCTTCTCGCCCTTGAGCCAGTCGAAGACCGGGTGGGTCTCGGGGCCATTGACGTCGATCTTGGCGAACAGCGGGAAGGAGACGCCGAAGTTCCGCTCGCAGAAGGACGCGATCTCGCCCTCGTCGCCGGGCTCCTGGTGGGCGAACTGGTCGCACGGGAAGCCGAGCACGGTGAACCCGCGTGACGCGAAGTCGTCGTAGAGCCCCTGGAGGCCCTGGTACTGCGGCGTGAACCCGCACTGGGAGGCGGTGTTGACCACGAGCACGACCTGGCCGGCGTACTCGGAGAGGTCGACGTCGGCGCCGTCGATGCCGCGGGCGGAGAAGGAGCTGAGACTCGTCATGCCTGCCAGCATGACGGGCGGGGGTGCACGGGCGTCTCCCCCAGGCGTCAGCCCACCATCGTCCCGACGACGCTCACGGTGTCGCCCACGGACGGGGCGAGCGGGCCGAGGTCCTCGCCGCTGACCCGGACGCGGCGGTCCGCCACGTCCAGCCAGACCCGGCCGTCGCCGACCTCCGCGACCACCCCGCGCACCCGGTAGCGCTGCCCGCCGAGCCGCTCGAGCACCGGCTCCCCGTCGTCGACGGCGAGCGCGTCGTCGCTGACCATCCGCAGCTCGGGGCGCCTGCGGCGGCGCAGCAGCACGGCCAGGCCGAGGGCCACGAGCACGATGACGTCGAGCACGAGCACCCCGCCCAGCGGCAGCTTCTGCCCGGCCACGGCGAAGGTGGTGGGGTCCTCGGCGTCCCAGCGCACCTCGGCGGTGCCCTCGTCGCTCACCTGCTGCCAGGTCTCGTCGTCGACGGCCACCTGGAAGGTGCGGTCGTCGTCGCTGAGCCCCCGGCCGCTCGCCTGGTCACCGGCCTCGTCACCGGCCTGGGCCACCAGCGCCTCGACCACCGCGTCGGGCAGCCGCACCGCGACCTGCTCCCCGTCGTCCGCGGCGGTGGCGGCGACCTGCTCGCGCTCCCCGTCGGAGGCGAGCCGGTGCTGCGTCCACCAGGTCGCGGCCAGCGGGGCCTGGAGGAGGACCAGCACGAGGACGAGCACGATCGTGCGGAGGCTGCGGCGACGCATGGCGCCCAGTATCGGGGGTCGGGGCACGCTCACCCCAGGTCCGGGCCTCCGGAGGCCTCGGCGACCAGCGCCAGGAACCGCTGCCGGGCCTCCGCGTCCCCCTGCCGGCGTGCCCGCGTGCGCGGCACCTGGTGGACGGGGCGGGGCGCTCTGTCGTGGAAGAACGTGCCCCGGGCGGTCGAGGGGCGGGTGGCCACGAACCAGACCGCGGTGTCGGCGCCCTCGGCGGCGTCGCGCAGCAGCGGTCGCAGCAGCCGGTCGAACCCCGGCAGCGCGTCGGTGAGCCCGGGGGTCGCCACCCACCCGGGGTGCATCGAGGCGACCAGCACGCCGGTGCCCCGGGTGCGCCGGGCCCAGGCGTCGGCGAGCACGACCTGCATCCGCTTGGTGCGCGCGTAGGCACGGACCCCGTCGTAGGGCAGGTCCTCGGGGCGGCGGTGCTCGAGGTCGTCGACGGAGTCGGCGTGCAGGCCCGCGGTGTACATGCCGCCCGAGCTCATCCACAGCACGCTGCCCCGCCCCGTCCGCAGGGCCGGGAGGAGGAGGGCGGTCATCAGGTGCGGGCCGAGCACGTGCACCGCGAGACCCTGCTCGTGGCCCTGGGGGCTCTCCTGCCGCTCGGTGGTGAGGACGCCGGCGTTGTGCACCAGGCCGTGCAGCGCGTCGACCCGGCCGAGCAGGTCCGCGCACCAGGCCGCCACGGCGTCGAGGTCGCCGACGTCGCAGACCTCCTCCACCACCTGCGCGCCCTGCGCCCGCAGGTCGGCGGCCTCCGCGGCCACCTTGGCCGGGTCGCGCCCGAGCAGGTGGACGACGGCGCCCAGCCCCGCCAGCCCGACGGCCGTGGCCCGGCCGATGCCGGAGGTGGCCCCGGTGACGACGACGTGCCGACCGGCCAGGCTGCCGGGCTCGGGGTCGCGGCGGGCCGGGTCGAGCCGCCAGCCCGCACGGCGCAGCCGGGGGCCGGTGGCCGCGTACCCGGGCAGGACCGCGCGGTCGGCGGCCACGTCCAGCGCGCGGGTGGCGGCGCGCGCCAGGCCCAGTGACCGACCCAGCGCCACTCCCCGTGCCGTGCGGGAGGCCGGTGCTCGTGTGCTCACGACCCGACCGTAGCCGGGCGCCGCGGCGACGATCCGAGCAGGTCAGGACACCTGTGGACAGAGTGGACACCCGCGTGGGACCAAGGTCCCGAAAACGACACCAGGATGCGGAAGTCGCACGTGCCGGCGTGCAGGCTGGCGCACCGTGGACGACGACGAAGCCGTCGCCGACGCTCGATGCCGATCCATCGTCGCCGCCCGCATCGCCCATGCGAGTCCTTCTCGGGAGACGCCATGCAGACACGACCCCGTACCGGGGCGCGCCAGCCCGCCAGTCGCGCCCCGGGCACCGGTCCCCCGACCGCACCGGTCACGCCACGCCCGTTCGACACCGCCGCCTGAGGCGGGTCCGGGCCTCCACGGCGCTCGTCCGTGCCTCCTGTGCCGCCCCCAGCGCCACGTTCGGGGCCAGGACGTCGTCCCCACCCCACCCCTGCTCAGCCCCTGCTCACTCCCCTGCCCACCCCCGCTGCTCGACCCCTACCTCTCGGAGATCCCCCATGTCGCCCGTCCCCGCCGGCCGCCTGCGCGCCGCCGTCGTGGCCCTGGCCCCCGTCACCGCGCTGCTCCTCGGCGCCGTGCTCCCCGCCTCGGCCGCACTCCCCCAGACCCCGACCAGCACCAGCACGAGCACCAGCACCAGCACCAGCACCACCCTCGCCGGCGCGACCCCCGAGGGTCCGCCCGAGCCCGAGGTCCGCGGCGAGCGCCTCGTCGACGCCCGCACCGGCAGCACGCTGCACGTGGCCGGCCTCAACCGCCCCGGCACCGAGTACGCCTGCGTGCAGGGCTGGGGCTTCTTCGACGGCCCCACCGACGCCGCCGCGATCCAGTCGATGCTCGCCTGGGGCGTCAACACCGTGCGACTGCCCCTCAACGAGACCTGCTGGCTCGGCATCAACGGCGTCGACCCGCGCTGGAGCGGGGAGAGCTACCGCGCGGCCGTGGAGGGCTTCGTCGCGCGGCTGCACGACGCCGGCCTGGCCGTCGTCCTCGACCTGCACTGGAGCCACCACGGCAGCACCCGCGCCACCGCGCAGGAGCCCGCGCCCAACGCCGACCACAGCATCGACTTCTGGAGCAGCGTCGCCACCCGCTTCGCCGACGACCCGAGCGTGATGTTCGAGCTGTTCAACGAGCCGCACGACATCTCGTGGACCTGCTGGCGCGACGGCTGCACCACCGCCGAGGGCTGGCGCGCCGCCGGCATGCAGGAGCTGGTGGACGCGGTGCGCTCGGTCGGCGCCACCCAGCCGCTGATCGTCACCGGGCTGCTGTGGGGCGGCGACCTCGAGCGCTGGTCGCAGTTCCGGCCCACCGACCCGCAGGGCCAGGTGGTGGCCGGCTGGCACGTCTACAACTTCTCCGGCTGCAGCACCGCCTCCTGCTGGGACGCGACGGCCGCACCGGTGGCCGAGGAGGTGCCGGTGCTGCTCACCGAGGTCGGCCAGGACGGGTGCGGTCGCGACTTCCTCGACCGCATCCTCCCGTGGGCCGACGAGCACGGCATCGGCTACCTCGCGTGGTCGTGGAGCACGGCCGACTGCTCGAGCATGCCGGCGCTCATCTCCGACTGGCAGGGCACCCCGACCGCCTACGGCGCCGGCTACCGCGAGCACCTCCAGACCCGGACGCTGCCCGACGACGACGCCGGCGCCCCGGCCACGGAGCCCGGCGGCACGCCCGTGCCCGTCGACCCGACCGCCCTGCAGACCTTCGAGTCCGGCACCCACGGCTGGAAGGCCCGCTGGGGCTCGATCGGCGTCTCCTCCTGGGCCGGCACCGCGCGCAGCGGCACCGGTGCCCTCGCCCTCGACCTCAGCGGTGCCGGCTGGCCGGCGGCCGGGTTCGGCGTCGGCTCCCAGGGGCTGAGCGGCCAGGTGCGGGGCGGGTCCGAGGTGACGATGCGCGTGTGGGCCCCCGACCGCGGCGACGGCACCGCGCCGGTCAGCGTCTCCCCGATGACTTTCGACCCCTCGTGGCGGGCCTGGGTCGGCGGCGCCGTGACGCTCCAGGCAGGCGCGTGGACCACCGTGCGGTTCACCGTGCCCGACGCCGGGGCGATCATCGCCGGCCTGCAGGTGAACAACGGCGGCGGCTGGACCGGCCGGATCTACGTCGACGACGTGGACGCGGTCGCCCCGCGCCTCACCTTCGACGCCGGCACCGAGGGCTTCTCCACCCGGTGGGGCTCGGCCACGGTGGGCCGCCGCACGACCGACACGTGGGCGGGCGCCGGGGCGCTGACGGTGCGGCCCGGCACCGGCTACCCGGCGGTCGGCACGGCCTCGGTGACCGACCTGGACCCCGGCGACGACGTCGTCCTGCACGTGCACGTGCCCGCCGGCACCGGCACGGCCGCGCCCCGGGTGCAGCCGATGTGGTTCGACGGCACCTGGGCCGCCGGCACCGGGCCGAGCACGCGCCTGGAGGACGGCTGGAACACGGTGCGGTTCACGGTGCCCGCCTCGCTGGACCGCGTCCGCATCGTCGGCCTGCAGGTCAACAACGGTGGCGGCTGGAGCGGCACCCTCGGGGTCGACCAGGTCTCCTGGTGAGCGGCGCCTGACCCCGCCGGCCCGGCCGGGACGTCATACCTCTGAGGGACACTGCGTCCGCTCCGCATGACGTCCCGGCTTCGGGGCGTCCCGGCTTCGGGGCGCACGCGGCCGCCACTACCGTGGCCGCGTGCGCTTCGGAGTGACCCTGCTGACCGACCTGTCCTGGGCCGAGTCCCGACCCCGCTGGGTCGCGGCGGAGGAGATGGGCCTCGACCACGCCTGGACCTACGACCACCTGACGTGGGGCTCGCTGCCGGAGTCGCCGTGGCGCGACGCGCTCACCACCCTGGCGGCAGCCGCGGCGCTGACCAGCCGGATCGGGCTCGGCACCGCGGTCACCGCGCCGAACTTCCGGCACCCGCTGCCGCTGTACCGGGAGGTCCAGGCGCTCGACGAGATCTCGGGCGGCCGCTTCCTGCTCGGCCTCGGCGTCGGGGGCGACCTCGACTCGGCCAAGCTGGGCCTGCCCGACATGAGCGCCAAGGAGCGCGTCGACCGCTTCCAGGAGTTCACCGACCTGCTGCGGCGCCTGCGCTCCGAGGACCACGTGGACGCGGCGGGCACCTGGTTCAGCACCGTCGACGCACGCACCGCGCCGACGCCGTCCACGCCGTTCGTGGTCTCCGGCAACGGGCCGCGCTCGATCCGCTACGCGGCGCGGGTGGGCGACGGCTGGATGACGACGGGCCGGCCGGCCGACGACCTCGACGGCTGGTTCGCGCAGCTGGCGGAGATGACCGCGACGCTGGACGAGGCGCTGGAGAAGGCCGGCCGCGACCGCGCGTCGTTCCCGCGGTACCTGCTGATGGACGCGCCCGCCAGGTTCAGCCACGGGCTGTTCGCGCTCTCCAGCACCGACCTGTTCGAGGAGATGACCGGCCGCGCCGCCGCCCTCGGCTTCACCGACCTCATCACCCACTGGCCCCGCACCGGCGAGCCCTACGCGGGCGAGGACGCCGACCTCGAGCGGGTCGTGGCCGACGTCCTGCCGCGCTGGCGCTGAGCATCTTCGTACCGGCGCTGAGCCCTTCCTCGCCTACTGCTCGACGGCGACCAGGCGCTTCTCGGCCGCCGAGACCCGGGCCGCGTCGAGGATGGCGAGGACGTGGATCGCCTCCTCGACGGTGACCACCGGGGCACCGGTGCCGGCCACGGCCTGCGCGAACGCGGTGTACATGTCGTGGTAGCGGCCCTGGGCCGAGGGCACCCGCTCCTCGCCGTCGGCGGTGCGCAGCCAACCGGCGTTCTCGGGGCTGTCGTACCCCCAGCCCTCGGGGTCGGCGGCGGGCCGCTTGCCTGCGAAGACGTCCTGGGCCTGCACGTCGCGCGAGAGCGACTGGTAGCTGCCGGCCTCGCCGTAGGCGAGCAGCTCGCGCTGGGCCAGGTGGACGGTCTTGGTCGACTCCACCGTCGACATGGCGCCCGAGGCGTGGGTGAGCGTGAGGTGGAAGGACACGTCGGTGAGGCCACCGCCGCGGCCGACGTCGGGGATGTCGGCGTGGTCGAGGTGGCCGAGCACGTGGGTGACCGGGCCGAGCAGGCCGACGACCTGGTCGACGACGTGGCTGCCCAGGTCGCGCAGGAGGCCGCCGTTCTCGCCGCCCTCCACGCCGTGCGCCTCGTCCAGGTCGAAGCGGGAGTGGACGCGCCAGATCTGGCCGAGGCGCCCGGCCTCCATCACGCCGGCCAGGGTGCGGACGTCGGCGTCGGTGCGGCGGTTGTGGAACGGGGCGAGCACCACGCCGGCGTCCTGCGCTGCCTGCGCCACCTCGCGCGCCACCTCGGCGGTGGGCATGAACGGCTTGTCCATGAGCACGTGGACGCCGGCGGCGATCGCCTCGAGCGCGAGCTCGCGGTGCGTGGCCGGCGGGGTGGTGATGGTGACCGCCTCGACGACGCCCGCGGCGAGCATGTCGGTGAGGGAGTCGAAGACGGGGACGCCGGGGTAGTCCTCGGCCAGCTCCTTGCGGCGGGCCTCGGAGCGGGTGACGACGCCCGCGAGCTCGACGCCCTCGGCGGCCTCGACGAAGGGGGCGTGGAAGAAGCGCCCGCCGACGGAGTAACCGACGACACCCAGCTTCAGCGGTGTGATCTCAGTTGCCATGAGGCTGAACGTAGCCGTGCAGATGGCACGTGCCAACAGCCTCCGATCAGGCAATTCTCCCTCAGGATCGGCAGCCGTGTCGGGACCGATGACCCTCAGCCACGGCCCCGCTCGTGGGACCATGGACTCGGTCGGCCACCTCGTCCGGCCGGCGAGCGGAGGGCACCAGGCATGTACGACGTCGTCGTGGTCGGCGTGGACGGCAGCGAGACCGCCGCCGCGGCCGCGCGCCGGGCCGCACAGATCGCAGTGGCCCACGACTCGCGCCTGGAGATCGTCTCCGCCTACGACGCGGTGGAGGCCGGCGAGGCCGCGCACTTCGCGACCGAGGACGACGCCACGTCCGTCGCGGGTCGCCTGGCCGCGTCCCTGCGCGCGGCCACCCCCGGCCTGCGGGTCAGCGCCTCGCCGGTCGACGGCAAGCCGGGCGACGCGCTCGTGCAACGGGCCGCCGAGCTGGGCGCCGGGCTGATCGTCATCGGCAACAAGCGGGTCCAGGGCGTCGCCCGGGTCTTCGGCAGCGTGGCCACGTCGGTGATGGCGAAGGCCCCCTGCGACGTCTACGTCGTGCACACCCACGGGAAGTGAGCGACCCGCAGCACGTGCCACCGATGTGAGGTGGAACACTTGTCAGCAACACAGCACGGTCGTCGAGCAGGGGCTCGGCACCGCACGACCCCGGCGAAGTCCCGGGACCAGGAGGGAAGCAGATGAAGAACATCGTCGTCGGCGTGGACGCCAGCGCCACCGCCGAGACCGCCGCCCGCAAGGCCGCTGAGCTCGCCGTCGCCACCGGGGCCACGCTGCACGTGGTCTCCGCCTACGAGAAGTTCAAGACCGAGGTCGTCGAGGAGGGCCCGGAGAAGTTCGACCGGTCCACCGAGGACCTGGCCGCCGAGCACGCCGTCCACGTCATCTACAACCTCAAGCGCGACCTGCCGGCGCTCGTCGCCGAGCCCAGCGCCGTCGAGGGCAAGCCGGGCGAGGCGCTCGTGCAGCGTGCCCACGAGGTCGACGCCGAGCTGATCGTCATCGGCAACAAGCGCGTCCAGGGTCCGAGCCGCGTCTTCGGCTCCATCGCCACCGACGTCATGCACAAGGCTCCCTGCGACGTCTACGTCGCGCACACCGTCGAGCGCTGAGCCTGCTGCTCCCGGAGGTCGAGGAGAGCGAGGCCTGGCTGCTCCCGGAGGTCGGGGAAGGACGAAGTCCTGTCTCGAGACCACCGGGAGCAGCCCCGCCTCGGTGGTCGAGCAACGACGAGACCACCAGGCATCCGCTACGGTGACGAAGACCCCCATGGGGGATACGCCGACCCACCGACGGAGCCGACGATGACCCAGCCCGCCGCCCAGCCCGAGACGCCCACCGAGCCGACGCGGGTCTCCGAATCGTCGGCCTGGCAGGCCCTGCGCTGGTGGCCCGCCCGCCGGTGGGGCGTGGCCCTGCTGACGGCGCTCGTCGCGATCCTGGTCGTCGGCCTGCCCACCGACCTGATCCCGAACCCCGTCTTCGGCCGCGAGATCCCGCCGACCGCGTGGGCGTGGCCGGCCCTGCTGGTCTCCAGCGTGCTGGGCGGCCTGCTCGCCGCGACCTACGTCCGCTCCCCGCTCACGACCACCACGGACGACGGCGAGGACGCGGGCCCTGGCACCCGCCGCGGCTGGGTCGGCGGGCTGCTGACCTACTTCGCGGTCGGCTGCCCGGTCTGCAACAAGCTGGTGCTGCTGGCGCTGGGCTCGGCCGGTGCCGTCACCTGGTTCGAGCCGGTGCAGCCGGTCCTCCAGGTGCTGGCCGTCGGGCTGCTGGTCTGGGCCCTGCGCGCTCGGCTGCGCGGCGAGCTGGCCTGCGCCTCCCCGGCACGGTGAGCCCGCGCCCGGTGCGGCCCGGCGAGCACGCCTCGGCCTTCGCCCCCGATCCGTACCCGGGCGAGCGGCCGGCAGGCTCCTTCGTGGTGGACGACGGCGGCCTGCTGTGGCCGCTGGAGCGCACCGGTACCGACTGGGTCGTTGACCGCCCCGATCGCCCCGACCTCGCCACCTGGCTCGCCGCGGCCGGGGCGAGCCCGCTGGAGGAGCGGGTACCCCTGGTGGGCTACGGCTCCAACGCGTGCCCGGGCAAGGTGTTGCGCAACGCGACCCCGCTGCCCGCCGTGCACCTCGCCTGCACGCTGGAGGGCCTGGCCAGCGTGTGGTGCGACGGGCTGACCCACCGCGGGGACGTGCCCGTGACGCTCGTCGAGGCACCGGGGCACACCGAGGAGGCCGTTCTGATGCTCGTCGACGCGGCCGAGCTGGCGGTGCTGGACATCGTCGAGGGTCGCGCGGCGCGGGCCTACGACCTGGTGCGGCTCGAGGCCGGGAGCGTGTGCGTGGAGGGCCGCCCGGTCACCGACTGCCTCGCCTATGTCGGACGTGCGCCGCACCGGTGGCCGCTGCTGGTCGCCGGGCCCCGGGGGCGCGGCGGCGCCGCCGCCCTGGCGGGCGGCGGCGCCCGGGGGGGGGGCTCGACGACCAGCGTCGAGCCCGCCCCGCTGGGGCCCGTGGTGCCGCTCAGCTGACAGTCCCTCTCAGCTGAACTGGCCCTCGATGCGGGCGATCTCGTCGGTGCTCAGCGGCAGGCCCGCCGCCTGCGCGGAGTCGCTGATGGAGGCCGGCCGGGAGGCGCCGGGGATCGGGATGACGTGGTCGCCCAGGGAGAGCTCCCAGGCGAGGACGACCTGCTGCGGGCTGACGCCGCGCTCGGCGCCGATCTCGTGGAAGACCGGGTAGCTCAGGCCGACGTCCTTGCTGCCCTGGCCGGTGCCGCCGAGCGGGCTCCACGGCAGGAAGGCGACGCCGTGCTCGCCGCAGTGCTCCATCTCCTCGCGCGAGGAGCGGAAGTTCGGCGCGAACTGGTTCTGCACGCTGGCCAGGCCGCCCTCGCCGAGCACCTCGAGGGCGACGTCGATCTCCTCGATGTTGGCGTTGGAGATGCCGACGGCCTTGATCTTGCCCTCGTCCTGCAGGGCCTTGAAGGTCTCGACGACCTCGCCGTACACGCGCCAGCGGTCGGGACGGTGCCACTGGTAGAGGTCGATGACGTCGGTGCGCAGGTTTCGCAGGGACGCCTCGACCGCCGCGCGCAGGTGCTCGGGGGAGCCGTCACGACCCCACACCTCGCCGTCGGCGCGGGTGATGCCGCCCTTCGTGGCGACGGTGACGTGGCTGGTGTCGCCGTACGCGGCCAGCGCCTCGGCGACGAGCGCCTCGTTGTGGCCCATCGTGTCCCACGACGGGGCGTAGCAGTCGGCGGTGTCGATGAACGTGACGCCGGCGTCCAGCGCCGCGTGGATCGTGGCGATCGCCTGCTCCTTGTCGGGGCGGACGTTCGCGCCCATGGACAGCGGCATGGCGCCGAGGCCGATCGCGGAGACGGTGAAGGGGCCGAGCGTGCGGGTGGGGAGCGTCATGCCTCCACCCTGCCAGCCGGCACCGACGGCCCCACCACCTGCACGGTCCGTGGGCCGTGGGCGCCCGGCTCAGCCCAGCCAATCCAGCAGCGCCCGGTTCACCGCGCGCGGCTGCTCCATGTTCGTGGCGTGCCCGGCACCGTCGACGACGGCCGCGCGGGCACCGGCCGCGAGCGCGGCCGAGGCGGCCGCGTGGCTGCTCGGCCACAGCTCGCTCTCGGCGCCGGCCAGGAACAGCGCCGGCACCAGGTCCCGAGCGATCACGGGGCGCCAGTCGGCGCGGGCGTGGTCACCCAGGACGTCCAGGTCACCGCGTCCGAGGCCTGAGCCGCCGCCCGGGGTGCGACCCATCGCGCGCAGCATCCGAGCCACCCGCCGCGGACGGCGCCACAGCGGGGTGCCGTGCCCGGTCGGGGGCACCTCACCCGCGAAGAAGGTGTCCCGGTTGCTCTCGTCGTAGCCGTAGTAGCCGTGCGCCCAGTCGGGGCCGTTGAGCATCCGCGGCGTCTGGTCCACGGTCACCACGCGCCGCACCCGGCCCGCACCGTGCGCGTCCAGGTAGGCCCAGATCGTGTTGCCGCCCATCGACCCGCCGACCAGGTCGACCTCCTCCAGCCCGTAGGCCTCGAGCACGGTCTCCACGTCGGCCGCGCGTCGCGTCATCGTGGTGCCGGGCGGGTTCGGCGACGCGTCCCCGTGCCCCCGCAGGTCCACGGCCAGGACGCGGAACCCCACGCCGACCAGGGCGGGCACCTGGAACCGCCACGAGGACGCCGGCGCGCGGAAGCCCGGCAGCAGCACCACGGTGCGTGCCCCGACGGCTCCGTGGTCGGCGACCCGGAGCTCGGCGCCGTCGTCGGCGAGGAGGGTGATCCGGCTGGGGCTGCTGGCGGCGCTCGACACCTCCGCGACGCTAGCAAGGCGCCCGGGGCGCGACCCCGCCCGCGGGGAGGGCTGTGACCGACCAGTCGCCGCCACGTGCCGCCGTCGCAGCCCCACGCGCGGGAGGATCGGCACCGTGCACGCCCTGGCCTCCGACCTGAACCCGCTCCTCCCGCACGGCGTGGAGGTGGCCCTCCTCGTCGTCGTGGCGGTGCTGGTGATCCTCCCCCTCGCGCTGTGGGTGCTCTCGCTCGTCGACGCCGCCGGCCGCCCGTCCGCACTCTGGGCGGCGACCGGCCAGGCCAAGGGCATGTCGATCGCGCTCATGCTGGTCCTGGGCCTGGTCGGCGTCGCGTTCTACTGGTTCGTCACCCGCCCGCGCCTCGTGCTCGCGGCCCGCGGCCGGTAGCCCTCACGCGTCGTAGACCCCGGCGGCCACGTCCTCCAGCAGCGTCGGACCGGTCGGCTCCCAGCCCAGCAACTCGCGGGTGCGCTCGGCCGTGGTGCCGTGGTCGACCAGCTGGAGCATCCCGAAGAAGCCCAGCGGCTCGGGTCCGACCGAGACGGCCTCCAGCCCCAGCCGGGCGCCCAGCTCCTCGGCGAGCACCTTGACCGGCACCCCGGTCTCGGCGACCGCGTGCAGGACGGACGCCGGGGGCACCGACCCCGACGCCAGGCCCTCCACTGCGGCCACGAACACCCGACCGGCGTCCTCGACGTGCACGGCGCACCAGCGGTTGCTGCCCTCGCCGACGTACGTCGCGCGACCTGCCTCGCGGAAGATCCCGACCAGCGCCGGCACGAACCCGTGCCGGTCACCGTCTCCGTGCACCGAGCGGGGCAGCCGGACGACGGCGGGCCGCACCCCCCGCTGGGCGGTGGCGAAGAGGCTGACCTCGTTGCGCCCGCGGGCGCCGGTCGGGCCCTCGCTCGGCAGGGCGTCCTCCTCGGTGGTGTCGTGGCCGACGCCGAAGGGCGTGCCGGACGCGGCGACCACCGGCGTCCCGCTCCCCTCGAGCGCGGCCGTGAGAGCGGCCATCGCGACAGCCTCCCGCTCGGCGGCACCGTTGATGTCGTTCATGTCGGAGTGGTCGAAGGCCAGGTGGACGACGGCGTCGTGCTCGGCCGCGGCCCGAGCCAGCAGGTCGTGGTCGGCGAGGTCGCCGCGCAGGGCGGTGCCTCCCCGCTTCTCCACGACCGCGGCGGAGGCCTCGGAGCGGGCGAGGCCGGTGACCTCGTGCCCGCGGGCCACGAGCTGGGGGACGACGGCGGAGGCGATCCAGCCGGAGGCCCCGGTGACGAAGACGCGCATGATGAGTTCCTCTCGGTGATGTCATGGTCTGACATCACCGACCATAGCGCGGCATGTCAGAAACTGACATCACCACCTCCCGCGCCTAGGATGAGCGCATGGGTCGCTGGCAGCCGGGTGCGCGCGGACGCCTCGAGCGCGCCGCCCTGACCCTGAGCGCCGAGCAGGGGTACGAGGCCACGACGGTCGCCCAGATCGCGGCCGCCGCCGGCGTCACCGAGCGGACCTTCTACCGGCACTTCCCCGACAAGGTCGACGCGTTCTTCCCCGACAACACCGACCTGCTCGCCACGCTGGCCACCACGGCACGCGAGGCGCAGGACGCCGGCGCCCCACCGCGCGACGCCGCCATGACCGCGCTCCGCCTGTTCGCCGGCTACGTCGCCGAGGAGCCCGAGCGGCCGCTGCTCAGCGCCCGCGTCATCCCGACCGTGCCCGCGCTGGCCGGTCGCGACCTGCTGCGTCAGCAGCAGATGGTCGGCGCGATGGCCGAGGGACTGGTCGCCGGGGGCGCCGACCCCGTGACTGCCCGACTGGCCGGCGAGGCCGCGCTCAGTGCCTGGCGCACCGCGCTGACGATCTGGCGGGCCGACGCCACCCGGGCCCTCACCGACGTGGTGGACGAGGTCGCCTCCGCCGCGTCCGCGCTCTGAGGCCTGCACGTCCCGTCGCCGGACCGGAACAACGACCGACGTAGCAGGCGGTCGCCGCTGTCCGTGCAGGTCAGCGCCTCGCGCGTCGGGGAGGCAGCCCGTTGTTCCGGTCCTGCGACGGCGGCCCTGGTTGTATGCGGCCATGAGCACCCCGGAGCCAGGTCCCGAGTCAGCCGAGGCCTACCACGCACGCCTGATGGACCAGACGGACGCGGCGGGCCGGCTGCCGTTCACGGTCGACGAGGCGATGGTGGCGTGGGACATCTACCCCTACGAGCTCGACGGGCTGCGGATGAAGCCGCTGGCTCCCCTGGCCGACGCCGAGCCCGACCGCCAGGGTGAGGACCCGGCCACCTGCCGCTGCCGCGGCGAGGGCTTCACCGAGGGCCCGCTGGCCTGGAGCAACGAGCGGTGGCTGCTGAAGGTGCTGTCCGGCGGGCTGCCGTCCGAGCTGATGCTCCAGCCCCGCGCCCACCACGACCTGGCCGACCTCCCGTCAGACCTGGCCGCGGAGATGGGCGTGCTGATCGGGGCGGTGACCGCCGCGGCCGAGTCGCTGCCCTCGGTGCACCGCTGCCACCTGGCCCGGTACGGCGACGGTGGGGCGCACCTGCACCTGTTCTTCTGGGCCCGGCCTGCCCGGGTGCTCCAGCTGCGCGGGTCGACGCTGGTCGACTGGGCCGACCAGCTGCCCCCGCTGCCCGACGAGGTCCGCCGCGCCAACGCCGAGCACGTCGGCGCGCACCTGGTGGCCGCCGTCGGCGGGCAGGGTCCCAGCGGCGTCTGAGCCGCCTGCTCCCGCGCCGGGCGGGCCACCCCCTGGCACGTGCCACCCGGCGGCTACGGTGACGCCGCACAGCCCGGACGAGCAGGAGACGACATGACCGACACCGTGCACCTCGGCCACCTCGCGCTGACCTGGGACCAGGCGTTCCTCGCGTACCCGAGCACCCCGGGCTGGGCCCACCACGACGTCGCCGAGCTGCCCGACGGCCGCCTGGTCGCCGGCCACCCCGACGGCCGCTCGCTGCGCGTGTACCGCCCCGACGGCTCCCTGCTGCACGAGATGGACCTCGGCGCGGTCGAGACCCACGGCCTCACCGTCGACCCCGCCACCGCGGAGGTGTGGGTCGCCGACAACGGCCACAAGTACACCCCCGACCAGCCCGACTACGACGAGATCCGCATCCCCGGCCGCCTGCTCAAGGTCACCGCGGACGGCGAGCGGGTCGGTGAGCTCGTCCAGCCCGACACCGCCGCCTACGACCGTGCGACCTGGGCGCCCACCGCGATGCTGGCGCTGGACGACGGCGGCCTCTGGGTCTCCGACGGCTACGGCCTCTCGCTGCTGCACCGCTACGACGCCGACGGCACCTACCGGGAGACCGTCGACGGCTCCGACTCCGGCACCCCGTTCGACACCCCGCACGCGATCGTCACCCGCACCCACGCCCAGGGCGCGGCGCACGGCACCGAGATGCTGGTCGCCGACCGGGCGAACCACCGCATCGTCGTGCTCGACACCGCCGGTCGCACGCTGCGCACCTTCGGCGCGGAGCACCTCACCTCGCCCTCGGGCATCGCGGTGCTGCCCGACGGGACGCTCCTGGTCACCGACCTCTTCGGCGCACTGGTCGCGCTGACGTCGGAGGGCGACCTCGTCGGACGGCTCGGCGTGCCGACCCCGGAGGCCGAGCAGCGCGACGCCTGGCCGAACGAGCGTTGCGACGGCCTCACCGTCCGCCCGCCGCTGGAGCCCACGCGGCTCAACAGCCCGCACGGCATCCACGTCACGAGCACCGGCGGCGTGCTCGTGACCGAGTGGGTGATCGGCGGTCGGGTCGTGCGGCTCACGCCGGCCTGACCCGACCGCCTCACCGGTTCACGCAGAGGTCAGCACGGAGACTTCAGCACGGAGAGATCAGCCCTCGCACACCGTGCACTCGTCGCCGTTCTCGATCGCACACACCTGCGCGGGGGTCCAGTCGTCCCAGGTGTCGCCGTCGAACATCGTGTCCAGGGTCATCGTCGTGTCGTCCATGGGGGTTTCCTCTCGGGTGGGGGCGGGTGGTGCGGGGAAGAGCGGGGTCACGCCTGCGCGGTGCGCTTGCTCGCCTGCACACCGGCGCGGGAGCGCAGGTAGTACAGGCTCTTGATCCGCGGGTCGAGCAGCGCGATCTTGTGGATGCGGCTGATCTCGGCGGGCGTCGCGTCGGCGTCGAAGAAGAGGTTCAGCGACTGCGACTGGTCGATGAACTGCTGCCGCTCGGCCGCGCGCTCGAGCAGCACCTCCTGGTCGATCTCGTAGCCGGTGCGGAAGACGGCCTTCTCGTGGTCGTCGAGCCAGTCCACGTGGGCCACCGACCCGCCGTGGTCGACGATGTCGTCGATGTGGGCGGAGTCGTAGACGCCCCGCTCCTTCATCAGGGTCACGAGGTTGCCGTTCGCGCGCGGCATCTCGCCGGCGGCGGTGGTCTGGTTCCACACGTTGGCCACGTACGGCTCGATGCCCTGGCTGGTGCCACCGACGATGACGGCGGTGCTCATCGTCGGGGCGATCGCCATGACGTGGGAGTTGCGGCGGCCCACGCACCACTCCGGTACCCCGGCCACGGAGCCCATCCAGCGCGAGGCCGCGTCCGAGCGGTCGGAGAGGAACGCGAAGATCTCCAGGTTGAGCTTGGCCGCCTCGTCCGACTCGAACGGCACCCGCTGCTGCTGGAGGTAGTCGTGGTAGCCCATGACGCCCAGCCCCAGGCTGCGCGCCTTCTCGGTGTAGCGCACCGCGCGCTCGAGGCCGCGGATCGAGCGGGCCCGCCGCAGGAACGCCTCGGCCACGGCGTCGAGGAAGACGGTGGCGGTGAAGGGGACGTCGGTCTCCTTCCACTCGTCGTAGGCGGCGAGGTTCAGCGAGGAGAGGACGCAGGTGTAGGAGTGCTCCTCGTCGGAGTAGAGGGTGATCTCCGAGCAGAGGTTGGACGCCTTGTTCTCCAGGCCGTGGGCCTTGTACGACTCGGTCTGGGCCGCGTTGACCGTGTCGACCTTCCACAGGTAGCCCTTGCCGAGCACGACGCGGATCTTGAGCACCCGCTGGTAGCGCTCGAGGGCGTCCTTGTCGCCGGCGAGCATCCGGTCGATGAAGTCCTGGGTCACGATCCAGCCGACGTTCTTGTTGGCGGGCTCGCGGAAGATCAAGTCGGCCAGCTCGAAGAAGTCCGGGTGGTCGACGGGCAGGTAGCCGGCCCACGAGCCGCGGCGGGTGGCGCCCTGGCTGATCTGGTTCGTCATCTCGACGAAGTTGTTGAACACCGGCACCACGCCGTTGGCGTGCCCGTTGTCGGAGAAGCGCGCCCCGCGTGGCCGCACGTCGCCCAGGTAGGCGGAGGTGCCGAACCCGTGCTGGGAGAGGATCGCCGCCTCCTTGAGCGTGTCGTAGAACCCCCACACGGAGTCCTCGACGTAGGAGCCCTCGCACGAGACGGGCAGGCCGCGGTCGGTGCCGAGGTTGGCGAGCACGGGGGTGGAGGGCGAGAGCCAGCCGTTCCAGATGGCCTCGAGGAACGGCTCGGCCCAGGGGCGCCCGTCCTCGCGGGGGTACATCTCGTCGGCGAGGACGCCGGCGGTGTCGGCGATCGCCTCGTACCGCTCGCGCACGCTCTGCCCGGCGTGGGTGTACTTGGACCGGAACATCGCGTAGCCGGCCGTGGTCATGAACGCGGGCACGGTGCCCTCGGCCTGGAGCGCCTTGCGCTCGGCCGACAGGGTCTCCCAGGAGGTGGTCGCCATCAGAACACGAACTCCGTCTCGCCGATCGTGCGGTTGTACTCGTTGCCGGTGACCTGGAAGAAGTCGTGGAACTGGGTGCCGTTGATGCCGGGGTAGAACCACTCGGCCACGGGGTTGTCGTCGACGACGAACAGCGGCTCCATCCGCATGTTCTCCAGCGTGAGGTTCACCCGGGAGCGGACGAAGACCTCCAGGTCGGCCTGGTCGATGCCGTCGATCGGGCCGTGGGCGAAGAGCATCTCCACGATCCGCGCCTCGTGGGCGTAGACGTACTCCGCCACGCCCCGCACCCGGGCGAACAGGGCGTCGCGCTCGCGCTCGTACTCGGCCGCGGGCACCGTGTCGGCCCACTCGTCGAGCGTGGTGTTGAACAGCCAGGCACCGCCGGTGGCGTGCAGGTTCTCGTCACGCGCGGAGAAGTTGATGCCGCTGATGACGTTCTGCAGCAGGTTCTTGCCGCCGGACTGGAAGTGCTTGAGGAACGCGAAGCTGGAGTAGAGGACGCAGTTCTCCATCAGCGTGAAGACGCTGAGCGCGAAGAGGAGGTCCTCGTCGGCGATGGCCTCCCAGACGAACTCGATCCGCTCGGCGAGCACCGGGTCGTTCTTGTAGGAGTCGTAGAACTCCTCGGTGTCGATCATCAGCGTCTTGTTGAGCTTGGCGTAGAAGGGCGCGTGCATGTTGAGCTCGGCGAAGGAGAACGCGTTCGTCATCATCTGCACCTCGGGCCGCGGGAACGCGTGGAAGAGGCGGTCGCCCCACACCTCGCCGCCGAGGATCAGCTCGTAGATGGTGAACAGCTTCAGCGTCGTCCGCACCGCCGCCTGCTCGGCCGGGGTCATGGTCACGAGGAAGTCCTGCTTGTCGTTCTCGACCGGGATCTCCTCCGCGGTCCAGAAGATGCTGCGCTGCTTCTTCGCCAGCTCCTCGGCCATCGGGTAGTCGAAGACGTAGGCGGACTTCTCGGTCCGGATGCGCAGACCCGTGGTGTCGATCATGGGCGGTGCCCTCCTCCACCGGCCCCCTCGGCCGGCGCTGGATGTCGGATGTGTTCCGGTGCATCCGCTGCGGAGGAGGCGGTGAGGACGTCGGCAGCGCCGGCGGGTGGCGAAGAGCTGCCGAGCCGCGCAGTGCTGGTTCGATCCCCTGACCCTCCCTCGAGGTCGCGGACCCCACCTGGTGGTGGGCACTGGCAGGTCTTCGGACTCGTGGGCGCAGGAGCTCGCGCTCCTCCCTACTGTCCGTCGCTTCCCAGGACCGTGATCGGTGGTCCCAGTGCTTCCTGTCGTTCCAGGAGACGGAGGTCGTTCCCACTCACCGCTGCGGGGCAGTCCCGGAGTCGAACCGGGTTCCCTCTTGCGACGACGCCCCTGGATTGAGGCGTCGAACCAGCTGCAAGCACCACCATATACGCGAATCACAGCGATGTAACCATCTACATCTTGTGTCGCGTCACATCAGGCGGAACGCGCCTCAGGCCTCACCCGGGCGGGGGACGTAGCGCCCGGACGCGGCGTCGCGGACCCACTCCCCGCCCAGCGGTCCGTCGCGCAGCACCGCGGCCAGGGCCGGCCACCGGCGGGCCACCTCGGCCAGCGGGAGCACCGCGATGGCGAACGGGTCGTCGAGCTCGGCCGGCGTCTCGTCGCCCACGAGCAGCTGCCAGCCGGAGTCGTGGGGACCGAGCGGCTCGTCGCGCACCACGTAGCCCGGCCACTCGCCCTCGTGCACCCGCCGGCTCACCGAGACGCCGAGCGCGGCGCCGGTGCGGGGGCCGTTGCGGGGGCCCGTCTCGGCGCCGTCCTCCTCGTCCACGCCCCCGATGCTGCCACCGGCCGGGGCGCCGGGCCACGGGTCGCAGCCGTCCGGCGCGCAGGGGGAGAAATGACAGCAGGCCCCGGTCTGATCGACCGGGGCCTGCTGCTCACGGTGCGCGAGGGGGGAGTTGAACCCCCACGTCCTTTCGGACACACGGACCTGAACCGTGCGCGTCTGCCTATTCCGCCACTCGCGCGTGAACCGAGATGAACCATACGGCAGCCCTGCTCAGGCACCCAAACCGGCGCGACCCCGCCCTCCGTCGAGCGGCACCGAGCAGCGGGCTCGGCCCGGCCGGGGCCCGGAACCGACGGGGTGAGGGCAGCCTCGCGCGCACGAGGAATGGTCACCGCCGACGCGGCGAGGCTGCTGCACTCAGGCCGCTTCGTTACGATCGCCACGATCCGGGGACCGCCCCGACTGCCAGCCTGCCCACGTGCAGGCGGGGCCCAGCGCCCCGCGGCAGCGAGCACCAGCAGGCAGCACCAGCAGCCGACACGAGCAGCCCACGAGCAGCCAGGACGAGAACGGAGGAGACGCGTGAGCGGACTACAGCGCTTCGAACGTCGACTCGAGGAGGTCATCTCCGGCGCCTTCGCCCGCGCGTTCCGCTCGGCGGTGCAGCCCGTGGAGATCGCGGCCGCCCTCCAGCGCGAGTGCGACAACAACGCCCAGATCCTCTCCCGCCAGCGCCGCCTGGTGCCGAACAGCTTCGTCGTGGAGCTGGCCGCCAGCGACCTCGAGCGCCTGGCCCCCTACGACTCCGCGATGGCCGAGGACCTCACGCAGCAGGTCACCGAGCACGCGGAGCTGAACTCCTACTCCTTCCCCGGCCCGGTCACGATCGACTTCGAGCTCGCCGAGGACCTGACCACCGGTCGCTTCCGGGTGCGCTCGCGCGCCGAGGCGAAGGTGACCAGCCAGGCCACCCCGACGATGGTCGGACGCGCTCGGGCGCTGCTCGAGGTCAACGGCACCCAGCACCCGCTGACGACGCCCGGCCTGGTCGTCGGGCGCGGCAACGAGGCCGACGTCCGCATCAACGACCCGGGCGTCTCGCGCCGGCACGTGGAGTTCCGCGTCGAGCAGGGCCGGGCCGGCCTGCACATCGACGTGATCGACCTGGGCTCGACCAACGGCATGACCGTCAACGGCCAGAAGATGGGCCGCGCGGTGGCCGACGACGGCACCGAGGTGCGCGTCGGCAGCACCACCCTGCGCGTGCGCGTGGTCCACGAGGAGGACGCCGGTGTCTGAGCTGACCCTGCTGCTGATCCGCATCGGCTACCTGGCCGTGCTGTGGATCTTCGTGCTCTCCGCCATCTCGGTGGTGCGTTCCGACATGTTCGGCGCGCGCGTGCCCGAGCCCGACAAGGCCGGGGCCAAGGGGCGTGAGCGCAAGAAGAAGGCGAAGCCCCCGACGCAGCGCCGCGGCTCCCCGACCCACCTGATCGTGACCGCCGGCAGCAACGTCGGCGAGCGCGCCGAGCTGGCCGACGCCCCGCTGCTCATCGGCCGCGGCACGGACGCCGCCATCCGCCTGGACGACGACTACGTCTCCACCCGGCACGCCCGCGTGGCGGCCTCGGAGGACCAGTGGTTCGTCGAGGACCTCGGCTCCACCAACGGCACCTACATCGGCTCCGTGCGGATCACCCAGCCCACCACCATCACGCTCGGGACGCAGGTCAGGATCGGCAAGACCATCCTGGAGCTGCGCAAGTGAGCGACGCGCCCACCGGCTCCGACGCGCACACCCCCGGCGACGCCGGCGGGCGCACCGACCTGCGCCTGCACTGGTCGGCGATCTCGGACGTGGGGCGGGTCCGCAAGGACAACCAGGACTCCGGCTACGCCGGCCCGCACCTGCTCACCGTGTGCGACGGCGTCGGCGGCGCGGCGCGCGGTGACATCGCCTCGTCCACGGCCGTCAGCCAGCTGCGCCGCCTCGACTCCGACACCCCGCCCGACGTGGGCGGTCAGCAGCTGCTCACGCGCACGGCGGCGGGCATCCAGCAGGCCGCGGCCCGTATCGGCCGCGCGGTCGACGACGACCCGGAGATCTCCGGCACCTCGACGACGGCCACCGTCCTGCACGTCTCGGGCAACCTCGCCGCGGTCGGGCACGTGGGCGACAGCCGCGCCTACCTGCTGCGCGAGGGCCGGCTCTCCCAGATCACCCAGGACCACACCTTCGTCCAGACCCTCATCGACGAGGGCCGCATCACCGAGGACGAGGCGCGCGTGCACCCGCACCGCAACGTCATCCTGCGCGCCCTCGACGGCGTGCACGAGGCCGAGCCCGACCTGTTCCTCGTCGAGCTGGAGCCGGGCGACCGGCTCCTGGTCTGCTCCGACGGCGCCAGCGGCTACCTCGAGGACAGCCGGCTGGCCGACATCCTGCGCACCGGCACGCCGGACTTCGCCGCCGTCGAGCTGGTCCGCGCCAGCCTCGAGGCCGGCAGCAGCGACAACGTCACCTGCGTGGTGGCCGACGTCCTCACCCCCGAGCAGGCCGCCGAGCGCCCGGAGCTGGACGACCTCATGCCGATGCTGGTGGGCGCGGCCAGCGAGCTGCGCCGCCGCTCCACGCGCGGCGGCCTGGCCGGCGGCCTCGGCACGGGCCTCTTCCGCGGGCACCGCTCCGGCGACACCGGCGAGATCGAGCCGATCGACGCCCCGCTGCCCGACCTGCCCGCCGACGTCCACGCCTACCGCACCGACCCGCTCGACGCCGAGGCCGCGCGCTACGCCCCGCGTCCGCCACGCCGCCTGGGCTGGCTGCGCCGCATCCTGGCCGCCCTCGTCCTCGTGGGGGTCGTGTGGGTGGGGGTGGCCGCGCTCTACTCGTGGAGCCAGGAGCAGTACTACGTGGGCCAGGACGACGGGGTGGTGGTCATCTACCAGGGCATCAACGCCTCGCTGCCGGGCATCGCCCTCTCCCAGCCCTACGAGGAGACCAACGTGGAGGTCGACCGGCTCTCGGACTTCAACGCCGAGCGTGTCCGCGGCGGCCTGTCGGCCGACGACCTGACCGACGCGCGCACCATCGTGGAGAACCTGGCCGAGACCATGGGTCCGGGCGCGCCCGCCGAGGACGCCTCGTGAGCGCGACGACCAACGACCGCAGCGGCAGCGCGGCGGCCTTCGGCTTCGTGCACCGGCAGCGCCGGGGCGCGGAGCTGTTCCTGCTGCTGCTCGCGCTGGCCGTCGGCCTCGGCGCCTACGCCGCGGTCGGCATCGGCATGCAGGGCGAGATCCCCGCGGACATGCTGGGCTACGGCGGCTGGCTGGTCGCCCTGGTGCTCGGCTCGCACGTCGTCGTCCGCCTCGTGGCGCCCTACGCCGACCCGGTGCTGCTGCCGCTGGTGGCCGCCCTCAACGGCCTCGGCCTGGCGGTCATCCACCGCCTCGACCTCTCCTACGAGGCCGTCGACGCCACCGCCGGGTTCGCGGCCAAGCAGCTGACCTGGATGACCCTGGGCGTGGTGCTGTTCTGCCTCACGCTGGTGCTGCTGCGCGACCACCGCATCCTCGCCCGGTTCACCTACACCAGCGCCCTGGCGGCCGTCGTCCTGCTCCTGCTGCCGATGCTGCCCGTGCTCGGGCGCGAGGTGAACGGCGCCCGCATCTGGATCGCGGTCGGGCCGTTCAGCTTCCAGCCGGGCGAGGTGGCCAAGGTGCTGCTCGTCATCGCCTTCGCGGGCTACCTGGTGCTGCACAAGGACGCGCTGGCGCTGGCCGGGCGCCGGGTGCTGTTCCTGGACCTGCCGCGCGGCCGCGACTTCGGCCCCATCCTGGTGATGTGGGGGATCAGCATGATGATCCTCGTCGGCCAGCGTGACCTGGGCTCCAGCCTGCTGTTCTTCGGCTTGTTCCTGGCGATGCTCTACCTGGCCACCGAGCGCCCCGGCTGGCTCGTGGTGGGCGGCGGCATGTTCCTCACCGGCGCGGTGCTGGCGTTCCTGTTCGTCTCCCACGTCAAGACCCGCGTCGACGTCTGGCTCGACCCGTTCGCCTACTACGGCGAGGGCACCAACGACACGGGCTATCAGCCGGTCGAGGCGCAGTTCGGCATGGCCTGGGGCGGGCTGATCGGCCGCGGCTTCGGCGAGGGCGACCCGACCCGGGTGCCGTTCGCCTACTCCGACTTCATCATGTCCTCCATCGGCGAGGAGCTCGGCCTGACCGCGATGATCGCGGTGCTGCTGATCTACGGGCTCATCGTGGAGCGGGCGCTGCGGATCGCGCTGATCAGCCGCGACGGCTTCGGCAAGCTGCTGGCCGCCGGCCTCGGCTCCGTCTTCGCCCTCCAGGTCTTCGTGGTCGTCGGCGGCGTGACCGGCCTGATCCCGCTCACCGGCCTCACCACGCCCTTCCTCTCCTACGGCGGCTCCTCGCTCGTGGCCAACTGGGTGATCGTGGCCCTGCTGCTGCGGGTCTCCGACCAGGCCCGCCGCCCCCTGCCCGACCTGTCCGACGACGAGAACGAGGACGACGACGCCACCCAGGTGGTGCGCCTGCGATGAACAAGCCGATCCGCACCATCTCCGTCTTCGCCCTGGTCCTGTTCCTGGCGCTGCTGCTGAACGTGACCTACCTGCAGTACTGGCGCGCCGACAGCCTCGACTCCCGCGCCGACAACCGGCGCGCCGTGGACGCCGAGTTCTCCCAGCCCCGCGGCGCGATCCTCGTCGGCAACGACCCGATCGCCACCTCGGAGCCCTCCGACGACCGCTACGAGTACCAGCGGACCTACTCCGACTCGCCGCTCTACGCACCGCTGACGGGTTGGTACAACTACTTCAACGCCCAGTCGGGCACCTGCTCCTCCTGCCAGCAGTTCGTCGAGCAGACCCAGGACGACGTGCTCTCCGGCAGCGACGACCGCCTCTTCGTCACCCGCCTGGTCGACCTGCTCTCCAACCAGGAGTCGGTCGGCGGCAACGTGAAGCTCACGATCAACGCCCGCGCTCAGCAGGCCGCCTACGACGGGCTGCTGGACGTGGTCGGAGACGACGGCGAGGGCGCCGTGGTCGCGATCGAGCCGCGCACCGGCAAGATCCTGGCCATGGTCAGCCTCCCGTCGTTCAACGCGAACGCGCTGGCCGACCACGACCTGACGAAGGTGCAGCGCACGGCCGACCGGCTCCAGCAGGGGGGCGACTCCTCCCCGCTGGTCAACCGCGCGGTGCAGACGACGCTGCCCCCGGGCTCCACGTTCAAGCTGGTCACCGCCGCCGCCGCCATCGAGGACGGCCTCTACACCGAGGACGACGACGTGCCCGGCGGCGCGACCTACCAGCTGCCCCAGACCACCGGCGACACGGGCCTGATCGACAACGAGGGCCGCGACTGCGGCACCGACCTCATCCCGTTCACCCAGGCGCTGGAGAACTCCTGCAACACCACGTTCGCCCGGATGGCCGTGGAGCTGGGCGTCGACAAGCTGTCGGCGCAGGCCGAGGCGTTCGGGTTCAACCAGCAGTACTTCACCGACCTCTCGCCCCAGGCCACCTCCGTCTTCCCCGACGACGCCGACGAGCCGCAGACCGGCCAGAGCGGCATCGGCCAGTTCGAGGTGCGTGCCACGCCGCTGCAGATGGCGATGGTCGCGGCCGGCATCGCCAACGGCGGCGAGGTGATGAAGCCCTACCTGGTGGACGAGGTGCAGTCCCCCGACTTCGAGTCCATCGAGACCACGGACCCCGAGACCCTGTCGCAGGCGGTCAGCTCCGACACCGCTGACCAGCTCACCGACATGATGGTCTCGACCGTCGACAACGGCACCGCCAGCCCCGCCGCCATCACCGGCATCAGCGTGGCCGGCAAGACCGGTACCGCCCAGAGCGGCACCGACTCCTCGCCGTACGCGTGGTTCGTCTCCTTCGCCCCGGCGGAGAACCCGACCGTCGCCGTCGCGGTGATGATCCAGGACGCCCCCGGCCTGTCCCGCGGCGAGATCGCGGGCGGCCTGCTCGGCGGCCCCATCGCGAAGGCCGTCATGGAAGCGGTGATCAAGTGAGCAGCCAGCCCCCCGAGACCCCCGGCACCCCGGAGAACCCCGGGCAGCCCGAGCGCTTCGCCGACGGCGCCGGCCGCTACTCGCTGACCTCCCGCATCGCGACCGGCGGCATGGGCGAGGTCTGGCGCGGCACCGACACCACGCTGGGCCGCCCCGTCGCGGTGAAGCTGCTCAAGACCGAGTACGCCGACGACGCCACCTTCCGCAGCCGCTTCGAGACCGAGGCGCGCAACGCCGCCGTGCTGCACCACCCCGGCATCGCGGGCGTCTACGACTTCGGCGAGGCCCCGGCCACCGACGGCTCCGGCATCCCGCGCCCCTACCTCGTGATGGAGCTGGTCGACGGCCAGCCGCTCTCGGCGCTGCTGCGCTCGGGCGAGCCGATGGAGCCCGAGGTCGTCGCCGACCTCATGGCCCAGACCGCCGAGGCCCTCGCCGCCGCGCACGCGGCCGGCATCGTCCACCGCGACGTGAAGCCCGCCAACCTGCTCATCACCCCCGAGCGCAAGGTCAAGGTCACCGACTTCGGCATCGCCCGCGCCGCGGACGCGGTGGGCATCACCCAGACCGGCCAGGTGCTGGGGACGCCGCAGTACCTCTCGCCCGAGCAGGCCCGCGGGACGACGGCCACGCCGGCGTCCGACGTGTACGCGCTGGGCGTGGTGGCGTTCGAGTGCCTCGCCGGCGAGCGGCCGTTCGACGCCGGCTCCCCCGTGGCCACGGCGCTGGCGCACCTGAACCAGCCGGTGCCCGACCTGCCCGACTCCGTGCCGGCACCGCTGGCCGCCGTCGTCCAGCGGGCCCTGAGCAAGGACCCGGCAGACCGCTACCCCGAGGGCTCGGCCTTCGCGGCAGCCCTGCGCGACCCCCTGAACGACTCCCCGGCCGGCGCAGGCGCGCTCGGCGGTCCGTCCACCGCCGCCACGATGGTGGCCGGCGGGGCGGGCCTCGCCGCGGGCGCGGCGGCCGGTGCGGCGCTCGGGGCGGGCGCGGCAGCGGCCGACGAGCCCGGCACCCAGGTGTTCGGTGCCACCCCGGGCGACCCCACCGCCGGAGGCACCGACACCACCGGAGCCACCGACACCGCCGGCTCCCGCAAGGCCGAGCGCAAGCGCCCCTGGGCGCTGATCGCCGTGGCCGCCGTCCTGGCCATCGCCCTCCTGGCGGTGGGCGCGTTCGCGCTGCTCTCCGGCGGGGACGACGAGTCCGACACGGGGGCGAGCGCGGAGTCCACCTCGGCGAGCGCCAGCGCGTCCCGCACCCGCACCCGCAGCGCGAGCCCGTCCGAGGAGACCTCGGCCGCCGCCACGGTCAGCGTCGACGCCGACGACTACGTGGGCCGCGACGTCCAGGCCGTGCAGTCCGAGCTGGAGGACCTGGGCCTGCTGGTGCAGCTCGACCAGGTCGACAACGACGGCTCCGGCACCGAGGACCAGGTGACCTCGGTCGACCCGACCGGCACCCTGGAGGAGGGCGACAGCGTCACCGTGCAGTTCTACGGCCCGGCCCCGACGACGCAGGCGCCCACCGAGACCGAGACGGTGACCGAGACCCCCAGCGAGTCGGCGACGCCTACCGAGACCACCTCGAGCGCCCCGGCCAGCAGCCAGGCGGCGACGGACAGCACCTCGGGCGCGGCCGCCTCCACGTCGGCCTCCACCCAGACCAGCACGTCCGGCGCCACGGTCGGCGCCCAGGACGGAGGTTCGTGATGAACGACCAGCCCACGAGCAGGCCCCACATGGTCGGCGGTCGCTACGAGCTGAGCGAGCTGCTCGGCCGCGGCGGCATGGCCGAGGTGCGCAAGGGGATGGACACCCGGCTGGGTCGCGTCGTCGCCGTCAAGCGCCTGCGCACCGACCTCGCCTCGGACGCCACGTTCCAGGCCCGCTTCCGCCGCGAGGCGCAGTCCGCGGCGTCCCTGAACCACCCCACCATCGTCGCCGTCTACGACACCGGCGAGGAGATGGCCGCGGACGGCAGCGGCGTCTCCCAGCCCTACATCGTGATGGAGTACGTGGCCGGTCGGACGCTGCGCGACGTGCTGCGCGAGGGCCGCAAGATCCTGCCCGAGCGCGCTCTGGAGATCACCAGCGGCGTGCTGTCGGCGCTCGACTACAGCCACCGCGCGGGGATCATCCACCGCGACATCAAGCCCGGCAACGTCATGCTGACCCCGTCGGGCGACGTGAAGGTGATGGACTTCGGCATCGCCCGCGCCATCTCCGACGCCTCCTCGACGATGACCCAGACCGCGGCCGTCGTCGGCACCGCGCAGTACCTCTCCCCCGAGCAGGCGCGCGGCGAGAACGTCGACTCCCGCTCGGACGTCTACTCGGCCGGCTGCCTGCTCTACGAGCTCCTCACCGGTCGTCCGCCGTTCGTCGGCGACTCCCCGGTGGCCGTGGCCTACCAGCACGTGCGCGAGCAGGCCCAGCCCCCCTCGGACCACGACACCGACCTGCCGCCCGAGCTGGACGCGATCGTCATGCGCGCCCTGGCCAAGCGCGTGGAGGACCGCTACCAGTCCGCCGCCGCCATGCGCACCGACATCGAGCGCTACCTCGACGGCCGCCCCGTCACCACCACCGTCCCCGTGCCGCCCGTGCCGCCGACCGGCGGTGCCCACGCGGCGCCCCGCCCCGTCCCCGAGCCCGCCCCCACCCCGTCCCCCGAGGACGAGGAGGAGCGCCGTGGCCCCGTCGGCCTGTTGGTCACCATCGCGCTGCTGCTGGTGGCCCTCGTGGTCGCGGGCGTGGTGCTGTGGCCGCGCCTGTTCCCCGCCGCGGACCCCGGCGTCGCCGTGCCCGACGTGGTGGGCCAGAGCCAGGACGCCGCCACCGTGGCCCTCGTGGACGAGGGCCTCACCGTCGGCGACCCGGTCTACGAGAACAGCAACCGCGCCGAGGGCCGGGTCATCTCCCAGGACCCCGAGCCGGACACCTTCGTCTCCGAGGGCACCGTCGTGGTGCTGACCATCTCCATCGGCAAGGCCGAGGTGGCAGTCCCCGACGTCACCAACTACACCCGCAGCCAGGCGGAGGCGACCCTCGACACCGCCGGGCTCGAGGCGACGATCCGTCGGCAGGACTCCGACCAGCCCGTCGGCACCGTGATCGAGCAGCAGCCCGCTGCCGGCACCGAGGTGGAGGACGGCTCGTCGGTCACCCTCTACGTCTCCCGCGGCCCCAAGGCGGTGCCGGAGGTGACCGGCGACCAGCGGGACGTGGCGCGGCAGAAGATCCAGCAGCGTGGGTTCAACCCCGTGGTGCGCGAGGACCCTACCTCCACCGAGCCCGCCGGCACGGTCGTCGACCAGTTCCCCGCGGCCGGCACCAAGCTGGACCAGGACTCCGACGTCCTCATCGTCGTCTCGACCTACACCGAGCCGACCGAGTCGCCCACCGAGAGCCCCACCGACACCCCGTCGGAGTCGGGCACCCCGGCCCCCTCGGACTCGGCGACCGAGAGCCCCTCGGCGCTGCTGTCGCGGGCGGCCGGCCAGGGCTGAGGCCGGGCACGCCCGGCCGGCTCGGTCGACCCGGTCAGCCGATGACCTGCGCGTAGGAGAGGTCGAGCAGGCCGTCGTAGGCCGGCGCGGTGACGTCGTCCTCGACCGACATCTCCCACCCGACCTGGATGTCCTCCTGGGCCGACTGGGCGCGGTACAGGGCCAGGTAGGAGTCGCCGTCCACCGACGCCTGGAGCTGCACCGGGTCGCCGACGGCCTCGATCACGTAGGGCTGGGGGTAGGGCACCCCGTGCAGGGTGACGGAGTTGCCCTCGCACTTGATGCCGGTGGTGGAGATGATCCGCTGCCCCTGCACGGTCACGGCCTCCGCGCCACCGCGCCACATCGCGTTCACGACCGTCTGGATGTCCTGCTGGTGGACGATCAGGTAGTTGAGGGGCTCCTCGGTGTCGTCCGCGGTGAGCGGTGAGTCGGAGAGCACCACCCGCAGCCCGCTGCCCTCGTGGGCGACCAGGCCCGCGGGGTCCTCCAGCCGGCTCGCCTGGCGCTGCGCCCGCTTGACCGCGGAGTCGTCCACGGCGTCGGTGAGCGTGGAGACCTGGGCGTCGAGGTCGGCGGCACGCGAGCGCAGCTCCTCGTAGGAGTCGGCCTCGGCCTGCACCAGCGAGGCCAGGTCGGTGTAGCGGCCGGCCCGCAGGTCCGTGCCGTCGCTGTTGACGGCGCTGACGGCGAACAGGCCGCCGCACAGCAGCACCATGACGGGGGTGCCCACGCGCCACCAGCGGCTGTGCCGGGGCCTCACATGGGATCTGGGACTCACGGCGACTAAGGTAACGCGCGTCCGGGCGCGCGCCCGGTGAGACGTCCCCACGGTCGCAGCCGCGACCCCGCACCGAGGAGCACCCCCGTGAAGCTGAAGTCCCGCGACGGCCTGGAGCAGTCCGGCGGCCGCCTGCTGAGCGTCCGCTTCCTGGTCGCGATCGCCCTCGTCGTCGTCGGCATCGCCTGGATCGTCGCCTACTACTGGCGCGTGCGCCCCGACGGCAGCCCGGCGATCGTCGGCGACCTGGACCGCTGGAACTACGTCATCGGCTTCGGCCTGTTCTTCCTCGGCCTCGTGGTCTCCGCCCACCCCAGCACCCCGCTCGGCCGCGGCCGCGGCGTCGTGGTCGGCATGCTCTTCTGCTTCGTGGCCGGCCTGCTGTGGATCTGTGCGTTCTACGTGCTCGCCGCCGACCACCTGGGCTCCGTGCCGGTGATGAACGACCTGGCGCAGTCGAACCTGGTCGTCGGCATCGCGTTCATGGGCGTCGGCTTCGCCTTCGCCACGCGCTGGGAGTGAGCCTCCCCCACCTGCCCTGACCACTGACGCCCGTCACCGCACCGCGGTGGCGGGCGTCGGTGCATCTCGCGCAGGCTCCGGGTGCCGCTCATCCACAGGCGCGGGGGCGGATCCGGGGAGAGGTCGTCCACATCTGTGCACAACGGTGTGGAGAACTACAGCGGTGTAGTTCTCCACATGTTCTTTCACAGCTGTGGAGAACCGCGCGTCCTCTCCCCTGCTCACTACCCCTGATCGGCCCGGTCCACGCGGGCCTGAGGGTCTGAGGACGCCGGAGGGCCCCGCCGACGTGCGGCGGGGCCCTCGGGGAGACCGGTGTCCGACCGGTCGGCGGACGATCAGCGGGCGATCAGCGGGCGGGGGAGGTCAGGCGGCCAGGGCCCCCACACCGGCGGCGGCCAGGGCCACCACGCCGATGAGGACGAGACCCGCCCACTGGAGCGCGGGGCGCCGCGGGCCGCGGGGGGTGAAGACCAGGACGGCAGCGCAGGCGAGGCCGCCGACGAAGCCGCCGAGGTGCCCCTGCCAGGAGATGCTCCCGCTGCCCACGAACGTGATGACGAAGTTCAGCCCGATCCAGATGAGGATCTGCTGGTAGGCCAGACCCTGCTTCCAGGCCACGAGCAGCAGCGCGCCCATGAGGCCGAAGATCGCGCCGGAGGCGCCCAGGGTGGTCTGGTACGGGTTCGACAGCCACACCACGAGCGCGGAGCCGGCCAGGGCCGAGACCAGGTAGAGCGCGAGGAACCGGGCGCTGCCCAGCATCCGCTCGAGCTGGGGGCCCAGGATGTAGAGGGCGAACATGTTGAAGCCGATGTGCAGCAGCTGCACGTGCAGGAACGCCGAGGTGATCAGCTGCCACCAGGCGCCGTCGGCGAAGCCGGGGAGCCAGGTGCCGCCGGCGCGGTCGCAGACGCCCTGGGCGATGTCGTAGCCGGCCTGGCCGGCCTGGCACAGCCCCTGGGGCCGCAGGCCCAGCAGGTCGACCAGCCAGGACGAGCCGGAGCCGGTGGCCAGGACCAGCGCCCAGACGGCCACGTTGATGGCCAGCAGGACGAAGGAGACGCGGCCGGCCTTCGTCGGCACGAGCCCGCCGTAGGTGGAGCGGGCCTGGCGCTGCGTCCGGCGCCCCTCGAGCACGCACTCGGGGCACTGGAAGCCCACGGAGGCGGGGTTCATGCAGTCGGGGCAGATCGGCCGCTCGCAGCGCTGGCAGCGGATGTGCGACTCCCGGTCGGGGTGCCGGTAGCAGACCGGCACCCCGCCGGTGGAGCCGTCACGGGGGTCGTGCGGGGGCGCACCCTCGGGCGGGGTGGTGCTCATGCGTGCCTCGTCCGGGGTGCGCCGGGCGCGATCAGGCGCCGAGGATCTCGACGGACTCGATGACGACCGGCTCGACCGGGCGGTCGCCCGGGCCGGTCTTCGTGGTGCCGATGGCGTCCACGACGTCGCGGGAGGCCTGGTCGGCGACCTCGCCGAAGATGGTGTGCTTGCCGGTCAGCCACGTGGTGGGGGCGACCGTGATGAAGAACTGCGAGCCGTTGGTGCCGGGGCCGGCGTTCGCCATCGCGAGCAGGTAGGGCTTGGTGAAGGCGAGCTCGGGGTGGATCTCGTCCTTGAACTGGAAGCCCGGGCCACCGGTGCCGGTGCCGAGCGGGCAGCCGCCCTGGATCATGAAGCCGGAGATGACCCGGTGGAAGCCGAGGCCGTCGTAGAACGGGCCGGTGCGGCCGTTGGGGGTCGAGTACTCCTTGGTGCCGGTCGCCAGACCGGTGAAGTTCTCGACCGTCGCCGGGGCGTGGTTCGGGAACAGGGTGATGGTGATGTCGCCCTTGTTGGTCTTGAGGACGGCCTGGAGGTCAGCCATGAGGCGCCTTTCGCGGAACGGGACACTTCGGGGTGTACGACGGGGCGCCCCGTCGCGCTTCGATCTTTCCATGCGCCGCAACCTCTGCCGAGGTCGAGGGGCCCGCGGAGCCCCGCGGCACCCCCACGTCCGGGCAGAGCACGTCCAGGGGGGCGAGGTTCGAGACGAACCGTCGCGGGCATGGTTCGATGGACGAGAACCTGTGGAGAGGAAGTGACGCGGATGCGTCTGCGGAAGAAGAAGACCCTCGTGGAGCAGGCCGGCGACTACGTCAGCCAGGTCGTGGAGGAGGTGCGTCCGCAGGTCGAGGCCGCGATGGCCACCGCGCGCGACGAGGCCCGCTCCCTGTACGCCGAGGCCAACAAGCTGGCCGCGCCGTACCTGAGCGACGCCAAGGACAAGGCCACCCCGTACCTGACCGAGGCGCGGGACAAGGCCACGCCCTACCTGGTCGAGGCGCGCACCAAGGCCGGCCCGTACCTGCACGACGCCAAGGACAAGGCCACGCCGTACCTGGTCGAGGCCCGGGAGAAGGCCACGCCCTACCTGCTCGACGCCAAGGACCGCGCCGTGGTGCTCGGGCACGAGTACTACGACAAGGCCTCCGAGGCCGCGGCGCCCTACCTGGCCGACGCCAAGGAGAAGGCGGTCGCCTACGGCGCCACCGCGGCCGAGGCCGCGCAGGCCAAGGCCGTGGAGCTGGGCGACCTCGCCAACACCAAGGTCGCCGAGCTCAAGGGCGAGCAGCCGAAGAAGCGGCGCGGCAAGAAGGTGGTCGTCGCCCTGCTGCTCGCGGGTGCCGCCGGCGGTGCTGCGCTGGCCTGGAAGAAGCTCAACGGCTCGGACCAGGACGCCGGCTGGCAGTCGAGCCCGGCTCCGGTGCCCACCCCGGCGCCGGCCGCGCCGATGGCCCCCGCCGCCCCGGTGGCCGAGGAGTCCCCGGCCGAGGAGCCGGTGGAGGACCCGGCCGGTGCCTCGCCCGACGAGGCCGCCGCCGACGCCGCCGACACCCCGGTCGAGGCCACGACGCCGGACGAGCCCGCCGAGGTCGTCGAGATCACCGAGGGCGACGAGCAGAAGTGACCCCGGCCCGGTCGCACCGGGTCGCACGGGTCACTCAGCACGGCCGGCCCGCCCCGCTCACGCGGTGGCGGGCCGGCCGTTCGTGCGTGGTGGGGCCTGCGACTCAGGCGGTGGCGGTCTCGCGGGTCACCCGCGTGGCGCGGTGCTCGGCCCAGAAGGACAGCAGCGGCACCGTGCCGCACAGCAGCGTGACGATGGTGAACCCACCGCTCCAGCGGGCCTTGCGGGAGAGCCAGAAGGCGCACGCCAGGAAGATCATGTAGAGCCAGCCGTGCGCGACGCCCAGGTAGCGCGAGATGTCGGAGCCGAGCCGCCACCCGGCCCCGCCGGACCCGTCGACCCCGTCCAGACCCTTGGCCAGCCACGGCGCGTCGGAGACCAGGTAGCCGTAGTGCAGCGGCAGCCCCACGAGCACCAGGACGACGAGGAGCACCCCGACGATCCAGGCCATGGTGCGGTAGGCCGTGAGGGGGGTGCGCAGGTCGTCGTTCACGGCCCCGACGGTACCGGGGTGACCCCCGGACGGCCCTCCCGGGGAGCCTCGGGCCCCCCGTCGTCCTGGCCGTCGTCCTGGCCGTCGTCGTCCTCGTCCTGGCCGTCGTCGTCCTCGTCCTGGCCGTCGTCGTCCTCGTCCTGGCCGTCGTCGTCCTCGTCCTGGCCGTCGTCGTCCTCGTCCTGGCCCCGCCGATCGGCGGCGAGCATGTCCCGGGTCAGCCGGACCCAGACGATGATGGCGAACACCCCGAACGCGGGCCACTGGACGGCGTAGAGCAGGTTGCGCAGGCCGATGTCGCCGGAGACGTCGGGCAGCTGCGTGAGGTCGGCGGCGGCCAGGTCGGTGGTGCCGTCGTTCTCGGTGCCGGTCGCGTCGAGGTCGGCGACGACGTAGCCCGAGTAGAGGTCCTGGTCGACGTGCTGGATGAGGTCGGCGATGCGGACCTGGGGGACCACGTCGTCGGTGCGGTCCGGGTCGGTCGCGCCGGTGCCGTCGGTGGGCTGGAGCCAGCCGACCACGGTCGCGGTGCCCTGGGGGGCGGCCGGCGCCCCCTCCACCGTCGGGCTCCACCCGCGCACAACCTCCATCGCGGGCGCGTCGGCGTCGCCGTCGTCCGAGACCGCGAGGGGGGTGACGACCCAGTAGCCCGGCTCACCGTCGTGCTCGCGGCCCTCCACGTAGACGGTGCCCTCGGGCACCCAGGTGCCGGTGAGGGTGACGGGGCGGCCCACGTCGGGGGCGGGGAAGGCGTCGTCGGGGCCCATCACGTCGTCCAGGGGCACCACGGGTGCCTGGGTGAGGTCGCGGGCCGCGACGGTGCGCTCGTTCTGGAAGGCGCCCCACTGCCACCACGACAGCGCGAGCGTGGCCAGGACGACCACGGTTCCCAGCGCGTGCAGGCCCCAGAAGCGGGGAGCGAGCGCCGGTGCCACGCCCACCAGGGTACGGAGCGCGCCCAGGGGCGGCGAAAACCGATCAGGGCGCCGTCGCCGTGGCCGACGTGTCGGGGTCCCGGCCAGGGAGCCCTGCCGGCGCCAGGACGCACACGTTTGCGGGACCAAGGGCCCCAGTTGCCACCGCGGACCTCGCGGCTTCACGTTTTCCTCACCCCGGGCCGCCGAGGTCCGAAGGAGCATGCATGACCACCGCCACCCTGCTGTCCGGTCGCGAGGCGCGCCTCGGCACCGAGGAGCTCATCGTCTCCAAGACCGACCGTCAGGGTCGGCTCACCTACGTCAACGACACCTTCCTCAAGGTCAGCGGCTACACCGAGAAGTCGCTCATCGGCGAGCCCCACAACGTCGTCCGCCACCCCGCGATGCCGCGGGCCGTCTTCCGTCTCCTGTGGGACCGCCTGGAGGCGGGCCGTGAGGTCTTCGCCTACGTGGTGAACAAGACCGCGGACGGCGGCTACTACTGGGTCTTCGCGCACGTCACGCCCAGCTTCGGGCCGGGCGGCGTGATCGTCGGCTTCCACTCCAGCCGGCGTGCGCCCAGCCAGGCCGCGCTCGGCCGCGTCCGCCCCCTGTACGACCGGCTGCTGGCCGCCGAGGCCGGCGCCGGCGGCGCCCGCGCACAGGCCGAGGCGGGCTACTCCGCCCTCCAGGCCGAGCTCGAGGCCCAGGGCCTGAGCTACGACGAGCTGATCTGGCACATCACCGACCCCACCCTGACCGGAGCCTGACATGACCGCGATCGACCTGGTGCTGCGCCGTGAGCGCTCCGCCCCGTCCACCCCCGGACGCAACAGTGACTCCTGCCGGGCGGCGATGACGTTCGTCGCCGAGATCGACGAGGTCTGCCGTCGCGTCGGCGAGGGCGACCTCGAGGCTCGCGTGACCGGGCGCGGGTGCCAGGAGCCCGAGATGCAGGAGGCCCGCTGGGCCGTCAACCGCGTGCTGGACCTGTTCGACGCGTTCGTCCGCGAGGCCGGCGCCTCGCTGCTCGCCGCCACGGACCCCGGCAACCCCCGCCGGTTCCTGGAGCAGGGCATGCCCGGCTCGCTGCGCGAGGGCGCTCGCCAGATCAACGAGGGCGGCGACCTGATCCGCTCCACGGCCCAGGTCGTGGCCGCCGCCACCGCCGAGCGGATGGCGTTGGCGGACGGCTTCGAGCAGGCCGTCGTCGGCGTGACCAGCCGGGTGGCCGACGCGGCCTCGGGCCTCTCCGACGCGACCCGTCAGCTCACCGGCAACGCCCAGGGCGTGGCCGACCAGACCGAGGTGGCCCGCGAGACCATCGACTCCCTCAACCGTGCCGTGCAGGAGATCGAGTCCGTCGCCAAGCTGATCGACACGATCGCCAGCCAGACGCGCCTGCTCGCCCTCAACGCCACCATCGAGGCGGCCCGGGTCGGTGAGGCCGGCAAGGGCTTCGCCGTGGTCGCGGCCGAGGTCAAGGAGCTGGCCACGGAGACCTCGAAGGCGACCCAGCAGGTCACCGAGCAGGTCACCGAGATCCAGGGCCGCACCGCGCACGCCGTGGAGGTGATCGGCACCGTGATCGCGACCGTCTCCGACATGACCGGGATGGTCGACTCGATGTCGGGCGTGGTCGACGGCCACGACGGCATGACCAACAGCGCCCACGGCCTCCAGGGCGAGGTCCTGACGTTCCTCGAGCGCATCCGCAGCCAGGACTGAGCGCTCCCCGCACCGACGGCGGTGCGCCACGACCCGGCCGATGGGGGCCACGGGCGGGGGGGCCCCCCCCCCCCGGGGGCCCCCCCCCCCCCCCCGGGGCCCGCCCCCCCCCCCCCCCACACCCCCCCCCCC